>JBBWZU010000216.1:0-6546 GCA_039649225.1 Hyphomicrobiales bacterium
TCATGGTGTCGGCGACCTTGGCGGACTCGTCTGGTGTCGCGGTCGTCATGGTGTAGCCGGCCGCCGTGAGCACTTTTACGGTGTCGGCCTCCTCGGTCCGCATCGTATCCTGGTCCCACTTCGCGCCGTCCTGCGCGACCTTGCGCACCTTGGCTTGCAGGTCGGGCGAGAGCTTGTTGAAGGCCTCGGCGTTGGCGATGATGTAGGAATTGTTCCAGTTCACCGGGACCAGAAATCCGTATTTCAACAGGTCCTTCCACAGCACGGCGCCGACGCCGGCCGTGAAGATGCCGTCCACCACGCCGCGATCGAGCGCGGAGGGCACTTCCGGCGCGCTGATCGTCACCGAGGTGCCGCCGAAGCGGCGCACCATCTCGCCCTGCTCAGGCTGGGCGACGCGCAGCTTCAGGCCTTTGATGTCTTCGAGGCTTGTGAGCTTCTTCTTTCCCCAGATCACCTGCAGCGGATAGGTATAGTCGGCGAGCATGATCACGCCTTTTTCGCCGAATGATTTTTCCAGATAGGGGCGCAGCACGTCGGCCGTCTTGGCGAACTCATCGTAATTGCGCACCAGTCCGGGCAGGCGCGGAATGCCCGCCACCGGAATATTGCCCGAATTGAACAGGTCGTCGGCGATCTGCACGACGCCGTCGGCGACCGCGACCGTGATATTATTTGGCGCGATCTGCAGCGTTCCGGAGAGATGCAGGCGCGTTTTCACCTCGCCATTGGTCGCTTTCTCAAGCTCCTCGGTGATCAGCTTGGCGCCGCGCGAGGTGGCGAACAGCGGCGCGGATTGATGATGATAGAAATTCCATTCGACCGCCAATGCGGGCGCACCGAACGCGAGCGATGCGCCGAGCGCGATCGCAAGTTTTGTCCGATAGGTCACGATAGTCCTCCCCCTCTATATTGTTGTTGTGATTAGAACAGCCTTGACGACGCGAGCTTCGCTCCTTCCGCCATCGATTTGAATTTCGCCCACACCACATCCTCGGCGACGCGGCCGCGACCCGCGATGGTCTCGAAGCCGCAATCGCTTCCCGCCATCACGCGGTGCGGATCGCCGATGGTCTTGGCGACGTTCTCCAGCCGTTCGGCGATGACTTCCGGATGCTCGACGAAGTTGGTGGTGGAATCGATCACGCCCGCCACGATGATCTGATCCTGCGCGATCAGGTCCTTCAGGTAGCGATACTCATGCGCATGGCGCGGGTTGGCGAACGGCAGCACAAAGCCGCCGACCTTGGCGCGCCGGAGGAACGGGATGATCTCCTGCAGCTCGACGTCGAGATCGTGCGGGCCTTCGTAGTTGCCCCAGCACACATGCAGCCGCACCCGCTCGGGCGGGATATCGCGGATCGCCTCATTGATGGCATCGACCACGCGGTTGCCGAAGGTGAGGAAGTCGCCGATCGGCCTGTCCGCAAAGGTATTGTGCCGCTCGCGCGCGAGATCCGGGCAATCGAGCTGAAGCAGGAATCCAGCGTCGACGATCGCCTTGTATTCGATGCGCAATGCCGCGCCGAGCGCAGCGAGGAATTTCTCTTCGTTCTTGTAGTGCTCATCCAGCACGATCGCCGACACCATGCCGGGCGAAGGGGCGGTGAGGAACGCTTCGGCAAACGGATTGTCGGCGGCGCCGAGCGCGGCGCGAAAATCCGCACATTCGGCCTTCACCTCGCCGGCATCCGGATAGCCGATCGCGTCGATCGCTTTTGGCAGGCCGCGAATGTCGTCGACGGACTCCTTCTTGGTGGAGGCCTCGTATGATTCTTTCATGAAGACAGGATAGCGCTCGACGTCGGCGCGCTGGCGCCGCTGCCACGAGCCGCCAAGTCCGCTCAGGCGATCGCGGATGTAAAACAGAAACGAGTCGCGCTGCTGCTCGCCATTGTTGCCGATGTCGACGCCGGCTTCGACCTGTTTCGTAATGATGTCCTTCATGGCGGCGTGACCGGCGGCCGCAAGCTCGCCCGCATCGACCTTTTCGCCACGCGCGCGCTGCGCGTAGAGCCGCGTCAGCCCCAGCGGGCGCGGCAGGCTACCGGTATGGGTAGTGAGTATCCGCTTGTCGCTATGACGCATTCGCTCCCCGTGCGGGCCGGCCGATTGGGACAAAGTGTCGGCACTTGTTGATCGCGGCGCCAGCATCGTCCGCAGCACTGTTAAGTCAAGGCAAAATCGATTTTGCGCGTGCGAGGGTGCGTTGTGCCGCGCGCATGCGCCGCCCGACTTAGTGGGCCACGCACTCCGCCTTAATTGTGAGGTGCGGAAGCTTAAGGCGCTGGCTTCTTTCTTCGCCTGATCTCTTCAATCACCGCGCAGTTGTCGCGTTCGCCTTCGCCACGCGCAAGACAGGCTTGCAGCACCTCAGCGTTGAGCGAGGCCAGCGGCATCTCCTGCCCGCGCTTGCCGGCCTGCTCGACGATCAGTTTGAAGTCCTTCAGCGACTGATGGATGAACCCCTGCGGCGTGTAGTCACCGCTCACCATCTTTGGTCCCTTGATATCCATCACTTGGCTGTACGCGGCCGATTGCCGCGCCACGTCGAGAAAGCTTTTGGGATCGAGCCCGAGCCGTTCGGCGAACACCAGACCCTCGGCCAGCACCAGGCGATTCAGCCCGAGCAGATGATTGATCGCGAGCTTGGCGCGGCCGCCGTTTCCCGCCGGCCCCATGTAGAACCATTTCGGATAGACGGCGTCGATGATGTCGGCGACGCTGTCGATGATGTCGCGATCGCCGCCAAGCAGCCCGACCCCGTCACCGTTGCGCACCTGGCCGCTCGAACCCGACACCGGTGCCTCGACCATGCTCAGGCCCAGCGGTCCCGCTTTCCCGACCAGTGTGGCGATGCGGTCGGGATCGCAGGTCGAGGCGCACAGCACGGTTTTCGGCACTCCGGGCGTGAGCGCCGGCAGCAGGGCGTTTCCGACCACATCCTCGACCTGGTCGGTGTCGAAGACGGCAAGCAGCACGACGTCGCAGCGCGCGACCTCGTTCAGCGCCGCGGCGATGCCGCCCGCCTTGGTGAGCGCCGCCGCCTTGGCGGCGTCGGGGTCATAGCCCTTGGGCGTGAAACCCGACGTGATGAGCCGGTGCGCCAGTGCGCTGCCGAGCAGGCCAAGCCCGGCAATTCCGATCTGCCGTGCGGCGGTCATCGGGCGGCGATCTTGCTGAGAGTGTCCAAGTGTCCCCCTGGATTGGCGATTTGCCGATAGCGTTAATTGCGGAACTGCGGCGTATATAGTCTGAACGCAGGCTCGAAATCACGTCCCTTTACGCCCCTGGGTCAGTCGCGGCCTGGCTGAATCAGGCAAAATTTCGCTCCGGGGGCTTGCCACTGCTGGCATTTTTCAGCGACCGGGCGCATATGTGCGCCATGTCCAAGAATTTCGACCCGACCGATTATTCCGTCGTCGTTAAGAACCGCGCTCCGCTGCCCAAGCCGTGGAGATGGGAAATCTATTGCGCCGGCAAGCGCCAGCCGATCCAGCGCTCGGACGTCTTTTTCGAGTCCCGGGAGCAGGCGAGTTCCACCGGCAAGGAAGCGCTCAAGAACCTGCTTGAGAAACTGCAAGCCTAGTTCAACGCGCGGGTCGAATCGTCGAACAGCTCCTCCACGGCGAACGGCCGTGGAATAATCTTCTGCTCGACCGCGTACTGGATCATCATCGCCAGCGGCTTGCGCAGTGCTTCGAGGCCGAATGGGTGGAAGTCGATGCCGTCGGGCGACGGCGCCATCGCGGCCTTGGTCTCCTTGAGCATCCGGAAGATTTCCGCAATGACGTCCGGCCGTGCGTCGGCGAGCGCTTTGTCGACGCAGAACAGGTGATTGACCGGAATCGTGTTGTACTTCTTGTGCCAGGCGAGCGCCGCGTCCTTCGGGTTCGGAATGAGGTGCGCGACGCGCGGGTCGTCGACGACGTCGGAGCCCAGAATGGCGCCGTCGATCTTAGCGTCGAGCAGCATCTGATCGACTTTCTTTCCGTCCGGCGGCGTGCGCTCGACGTTCGGCGGGTCCTTGAACTCCGCCAGATGTCCGTCGTCGTTGCACACCCAGGTCACCTTGTTCAGGTCGACGCCGTATTCGTGCTTGAAGATGCCGCGTACCCAGATGCCGGTCGTCTGCGTGTACGAACGGATGCCGATCCGCCTGCCCTCGATATCGCCGGGTCCGAACGCGCCGCATGCGGTCGCGCGTAGCGCATGACTGTGCTGGAAGCGGCCCATAACGACGGCGGGCAACAGTGTCACCGGCTTGCCGTAGGTCCTCGCCTCCAGGAACGTGCCGATCGCAAGCTCGCCGGCGTCGTATTTGCGTTCGCGCACCATCGCCTTGAAGCCCTGGTTCGCGACCTTCGGCCCGCAAAAATCGAACGTCACCAGATTGGACTTCACGGCGCCGCTTTTCAGCGCCTTGGTCATCGCATAGTCGGCGAGATTGGTGCGCAGCGTGACCGGACCGGACTTCGGGTACTCCATGATACTTACTTCAATCCCGCGGCCGCGCGCGCCTTGTCGAGGTGATTGTAGGAGCGCACCGGCGCGCACATCAGGAAGCGATAGCCCTCCTTGATGATGCGCTCGCAATTGCCGGCTTCGACATGTGGGTGGCCGACGATGACGTTGTGCTTTTTGCAGGTCTCGACCACGCGCCCCATCTGCTTGAGCAACTCAGGATGCTCGTACTGGCGCGGAATGCCGAGCTCCTGACCCAGGTCGCCTTCGCCGATCAGGATCGCGCCGACGCCCTTCACCTCTTTCAGCATTGCGTCGAGATTGTCGACGCCGCGCATGTCCTCGATCTGCAGGATAGCGAAAATCTCGCCGTTCGGATCGAGCGGCCAGACGTCGGCTTTCTTGTAATAGTCCTGCTGCGAAAGCCCCCAATAGCGGACCGCGCCGTGCGGACCGTCGCCGCGGATGCCGGCCGGCTCATAATTCGCCGCACTCTGGAGGCGCGGATAGCGGCATGCCGCGACCGCGTTATAGGCCTCTTCCACCGTCGAGATATGCGGAAAGACGACGCCGTAGCAGCCGATGTCGAGCGCCTGCTTGGCCTGCCACTGCGCTTTCTCGACGCCGTTCACCGGTACGCGCACCAGCGGCGTCACGGTTGGCGCCAGCGAGCCGGATTTCACGATCTGACCGCGGTTGAGCATGTATTGCAGCGAGTCGCGCAAGCCCCGGCTGTCCCAGGGATTGTGCTCCATCTCGAACACGACCGCGTCGTATTTCGACACGCTCATCGCGTAGGCGGAATCGATTTCGGGGGGAGAAAACGCCGCGAATGCCGGTTGTCCAGCTTCAAGCGCGCGGATGATGCCGTTGAGACGCGTATCGGCCATTCTGTTTTTCCCCTTGGGCAATCTGATTTCGGCGGATCGTATAGCAGAAGCACGCGCGGCCGGACAATCGAGCGCAGTGATGACCTCGCCCATCGAGATGCCACGGCGCATGGCTCCTCGGTGAAGTCCCAACGAATCCCGAACTTGTCCCGAAGGACAACCGCAGAACGGCGCCAGGACGCCACCGGCAGCGCCGTGCGATATCACGGTTTGACAATCGTGGCCGGACTCGTAGGCTCCGGCCGCTTTTTCGCCCCTCACCTGAAGCGACGGACCTCATGATCATCGATTGTCACGGCCACTACACCACCGAGCCCAAGGACCTGCACCGCTTCCGCGCGGAACAGACCAAGGCCGCCAAGGACAAGACCGCGATGCCGTCGCGCGCGTCGCTGAAGATGAGCGACGACGAGATTCGCGAGAGCCTCGAGGCCAACCAGATCCGCCTGCAGCGCGAGCGCGGCACCGATTTGACGATCTTTTCCCCGCGCGCCTCCGGCATGGGCCATCACGTCGGCGACGAGAGCGTCAGCATCGCGTGGACGCAGATCTGCAACGATCTGATCCATCGCTGCGTCACGCTGTTTCCGAAGAACTTCATCGGCGTCTGCCAGTTGCCGCAGTCGCCCGGCGTCGCGCCGGGTAACTCCGCGAAAGAGCTCGAGCGCTGCGTCAAGGAACTCGGCTTCGTCGGCTGTAACCTCAATCCGGACCCGTCCGGCGGCTATTTCAACTCGCCGCCGATGACCGACAAGTGGTGGTATCCCTTCTACGAGAAGATGGTCGAGCTCGATGTCCCGGCGATGGTGCATGTTTCGGGCTGCTGCAATCCCGCGATGCACACCACCGGCTCGTATTATCTCAACGCCGATACCATGGCGTTTATGCAGCTGATCCTGTCGGACGTGTTCAAGGACTTCCCGACCTTGAAGCTGATCATCCCACACGGCGGCGGCGCAGTGCCGTTCCACTGGGGCCGTTTCCGCGGGCTGGCGCTCAACAACAACCGGGCCGAGCTCGACCAGATCATGGCCAACAACATCTTTTTCGACACTTGCGTGTATCACCAGCCGGGCATCGACCTGCTCACCAAGGTGGTGCCGGTCGACAACATCCTGTTCGCCTCCGAAATGGTCGGCGCCGTGAAGGGCAATGACCCGCGCACCGGTACGCCGTTCGACGACACCAAGCG
>JBBWZU010000262.1:0-8099 GCA_039649225.1 Hyphomicrobiales bacterium
GCCGACAGAGCCGGGCGTCTGGCCTTCGTCGGGCTGGTGCTGCGCACGGCGGTCGAGCGCGGCGATCCGTTCGTCACTGAGCTCGCAGCCGTCAAGCCGCTGGTGACCGATCCCGCACAGGTCGCCCCGCTCGAGCCGTTCGCTGCGGCCGGCGTGCCGCGCGCCACCGCGCTGGCGCGTGAGCTCTCGCAGCTCGCAGGTCCGATGCTCGCCGCGGCCGGCGCGGCGCCGCGCGAAGCCGGGCTCTTTGATCGCCTGCAGCAGGGCGCCGAGAAGCTGGTGCGCATCCGACCGATCAACGAGACGCCGGGCGATGATCCCGCGACGGTGATTTCGCGCGCCGAGGTGAAGGCCGCGAACGGCGATCTGGCCGGCGCGCTGGCGGATCTGTCGCGCCTGCCGGATGCGGTGCGGGCGCCCGCCAAGGACTGGATGAAGAAGGCTGAAGCGCAGGTCGCCGCGCTTGCCGCCGCGCGCCGTCTCGCCGACACCGCCGTCGGGGGGCTCGCCAAACCATGAAGACCGGAGCATGAGGCACTGATGATCCGGGTTCTGGTTTTCCTCGTGCTGGCGGGGCTGCTCGCGCTCGGCGTGGTCTGGCTCGCCGACCGGCCCGGACAGGTCGCGATCACCTGGCTCGACTATCACATCGATCTGTCCGTGATGGTGATGGTGGTGGCGATCGCCGTGATCGTGATCGCCGCCATTGTGTTTTGGTCGCTGGTGCGTTTCTTCCTGCGCTCGCCGCAGCTGTTTCGCCTCGCGCTGCGCGAGCGCAAGCGGCGCAAGGGCTTCGACGCGATCTCGTGCGGGCTGATTGCGATCGGTGCCGGCGACGCGCGCGCCGCGCAACGCTATGCGGCGCTCGCCGACAAGAGCGCAGCGGGCGAATCGCTGGCGCTGCTGTTGCGGGCGCAAACCGCGCAGATGAACGGCGACCGGGCCGGCGCCGAGGCCGCGTTCCGCGCCATGGCGGAGCGCACCGATACGCGGCTGCTCGGCTTGCGCGGGCTTTTTGTCGAAGCGCAGCGCCACAGCGATCCGGTCGCCGCGCGGCTCGCCGCCGAGGAAGCCGCGAAGGTCGCGCCCGCGCTCGCCTGGGCCGGACAGGCGGTGCTCGAATTCCGTTGCGCGGCGGGCGACTGGGAAGGCGCGCTGGCCGCGCTTGAAGAGAGCCGCAAGAGCGGTGCGCTCGATCGCGCAGTCTACCGGCGCCGTCGTGCCGTCCTGCTTACGGCACGCGCCATTGCGGAGGAAGACAATCGCGAGACCGCGCGTGCGCTTGTGCTCGATGCGACGCGTCTTGCGCCCGAGCTGGTGCCGGCTGCGGCGCTCGCAGGGCGATTGCTCACCGAGGCGGGCGAACGGCGCAAGGCCGCCAAGATCATCGAGACCGCCTGGAAGGCCAATCCGCATCCCGATCTCGCCGACGCCTACGCGCATCTGCGGCTGTCGGATTCGGCGCGCGATAGATTGAGCCGCGTGCAGGCGCTGGCCCGCATCGCGCCCGGTCAGCACGAGGGTGCGCTGGCGATTGCGCGCGCGGCGCTCGATGCGCGCGAGTTCGCGGCGGCGCGCAGCGCTCTCGAACCGCTCGCCGCCGAGCCCACTCAGCGCGTCGCCATGCTGATGGCCGAACTCGAAGAGCTGGAGGGCGATGCCGGCCGGGCGCGCGAATGGATGGCGCGCGCCCTCAACGCGGCCCTCGACCCGGCCTGGACGGCGGACGGCATCGTGTCCGACCGCTGGCTTCCGGTGTCTCCGGTGAGCGGGCGGCTCGACGCGTTCCAGTGGAAAGTGCCGGTGGCCGAGCTCGGCGATCGCGACCGCATGCCGGTGCTCATCGACATGGCGCCGCGCCGCGCCGTCGTGAGCGAAGCGCTGCCGCAGCCGTCGGCCCCGGCCGTCGAAGCTTCGCACGAAGCCGTGCGCGAAGTTGTCACGCCGCCGCCTGCGTCCCCGCCTCAGCCCGTGTCCGTGATGGCGGCCCCTGCCGCCAGTCCGGCGCCACCGAGCCCGATTGCTCCGCGCCGCACGCCGCCGCCGATCATGCCGCTGACCCAGGTGCCGGACGACCCCGGCCCCGAGCCCGATACGGAATCGGGCGCGGAACTCGGCCCCCCGCTTCCCGAAGGATGGCAACGGTTTCGTCAGCTTTTCCGGTGATGCTGGCTTGTCCGGGTACCGGGCCGGCCGGCTTCAGGCGTTCCTGAGTGTTTTTTTAGGATTTGTCGCCGGCCGTCACGTTCTTGCGATTCGCAGCGCGGATCGCTATTCAGGCGCCAGTTCGATTGAGGGGTCGCATTTTCGGCGGCGAACCGGTATTCCGGGTCACGTCCGGGCCGGTTCGGTTCGAAAATGCTTCGGCGCCGCGGTAGCTCAGTTGGTAGAGCACATCATTCGTAATGATGGGGTCGTAGGTTCGATTCCTATCCGCGGCACCACACCATCCTGAGTAGCCCATCCATGGGCACGCCTGCGCCCTGAAGCGGCTTGGCAAATGGCGGCCGGCGCGCATCGCAACAGAATCTCAACTCTCGGCGGAATATGATCGCGGCGGCCTGCGGTCCGCCGGTGCGCGCGGGCTCGGTTCGGGGGCGACAATGGCATTGCGCGATCTGCTGGCGCCTGAGGCGCGGCGTACGAGTATCGTCGCGGTCTCGATCCTGATTGCCGGCCTCGCCACGACGTTCGCGGTCCGGGCGCTGTCCGAACGCGCGATCACGGCGGACGTGCAGCGCCGGTTCGCGGCCGATTCCGCCGATATCGCGACCGCGATCGGTGAGCGCCTGCGCACGCATGCGGAAGTGCTTGTCAGCATGCAAGGACTTTACGCTTCGATCGGGCGCGTCGACCGCGCGCAGTTTCGCCGCTACATCGACGTGCTCGATCTCGCGCGCCGCTACCCGGGCTTTCAGGCGTTGCAGTCGCTGCGCCACGTCAGACCGGATGGTCTCGACAGCTTCCTCGCCGACGTGCGCGGCGACGTCAGCGTCGAGCCCACCGGGCAGCCGGATTTCGCGGTGCGTCCGGCGGGCCAACGGCCTTTCTACAATGTGGTCGAGTTCGTCGAGCCGATGCGCGGCAACGAGGACGCGCTCGGTTTCGATGCCGGCGCCAATCCGGTTCAGCTCGACTCGCTGCGCCGCGCCGCCGAGACCGGTCGCATCGTCGCGACGCCGCCGGTCAAGCTGGTGCAGGACACCTCAGGCGGCCTCGGCTTCGTGTTGCGCGCGCCGATCTACCGCACCGGCGAGCCGGCGCAGACGACATCCCAACGCGTGGCCGCGCTGCGCGGCTTCGTTGCTTCCGTGTACCGCATGAACGATCTGATGCGCGGCGTGCTCGACCCGCGCACGCTGCAGCAGATGCAGGTTCAGGTCGTCGACCGCGGCTATGCCAAGCCGACGCCCGACGGGGTCGCGAGCGGAGAGCCGGAAGATTCCGGCGCCGCGACCTTCATGTATGACAGTCAGGAGCCCAATCTCAGCGTCGTCGCGCCGATTGCGGCGTCGCCCCTGGGCATATCGGCGGACCGTTCGCTGGTGGTCGGTGAGCGGGTCTGGCGCGTGATGTTCAACGCCCGGTCCGGCTCGGTCTATGAGATCGATCACACGGTCCCGAATCTGATGCTGGCGAGCGGCACGGTGATCAGCCTGCTGATGACGCTACTCGCCGTCATTGCGATGCGGTCGCGCCGCCTGTCCGGTAACCTGAACGCGCTCGATGCCGAACAGCGCGCACTGGTCGACAATCCGCTAGCCGGCATCCTGTTCACCGAGGGGCGCCGTATCCTCCGTGCCAACCGGCGTATCGCCGAGCTCTGCGGGCGGGGTTGTGACGAACTCACCGGCAGCCTGATCGACTCCATGGTGGCGAGTGAAGCCGACGGCGAGGCTTTCGGCGCAGCGCTGGCGAAAATTCGCGAAAGCGGCATGGCGACCGAGGTCGAGCTGCAGCTGCGCCGCCGGGATGGCACGACGCTCCTGATCGAAGCCTATGGCAAGCCGCTGGCGGCCAATGGACGCGGTGAAATCCTCTGGGTGATCCGGGACAAGACCGACGCGCTGCTCGTCGAAGCGGAGCGCCGCGACCACGCGCGCGACATGCAGGACGCCAACGCGCGACTGACCGCCTCGCTGCACGCGGCGGAAATCCGCGCCAAGGAAATCGCGCTGCTCACCGAGCTGAGCGGCATGCTGCAGTCCTGTCAGTCGCTCGACGAGATATTGGCGGCCGTGCAGACCTATGCGGGCTATCTGTTTCCCGAGGAGGGTGGCGCGCTCTATCTCCTGAATGAGGCGCGCGACGGCGTGGTGCGCGGGTCGCAGTGGGGCACGCTGGTATCGGATGTTGCTTCATTCCATCCTGAAGATTGCTGGGCGCTGCGCCGTGGCACAACCTTTCCGATCTCGCAGGCGAGCCAGGGAATCGCCTGCACACATGCGGCTTGCTGCGGACCGACGGGGTCGGCTTTCGTATGCCAGCCGCTCATTGCGCAGAACAATTTGCTCGGCCTGCTCTATCGTGAGGCGGCAGCTGCCTTGCGGTTCAGCGCCGGCGCCAACCAGCTCGCCACAATGCTGGCCGAACAGGTCTCGCTCGCGATCGCCAATCTGGAGCTGCGGGAGCAGTTGCGCAAGCAAGCGATCCGTGACCCGCTGACCGGTCTCTACAATCGCCGCTTTCTCGAAGACGCGCTGACGCGCGAGACCGCCCGCAGCGCGCGGGACGGCAGGCCGCTCGCGCTCGCGATTGTCGACATCGACTATTTCAAGAAGATCAATGATACCCACGGCCACGAGGCAGGCGACGCGGTGTTGCGCGGCCTCGGCAAGATCCTGGGCGAGACGATCCGCAAGACTGACATCGTCGGCCGCTTCGGTGGCGAGGAGTTTCTGCTGCTGCTGCCGGGCGCGGGCGTGGATGTCGCCGAACAGCGTCTGCATGAGCTGCTCGACGCCGTGCGGACGATGAATGTCGCCTTGCCCACCGGCACGCTGGACGGGATCACCGCGTCGATCGGGCTCGCCGTCATGCCGCTGCATGTTGCAAAAGGCGATGCGCTGGTGGCGGCGGCGGACGCGGCGCTTTATCAAGCCAAGGGCCAAGGGCGAAATCGCCTGGTTGTAACCGAAAAGCGTGTGATGCCGGCGGTCGCGCCCGCGGCCTGATCTTTGCGCCAGCGCCGCGACCCCCTTGCGGCGCCGCGCTTTTCCGAACAATAAGCGGTCAAATCAGGAGTGCCGCCCGGCGCGGCTGGAACCAACCATGAAACCAATCGATCGCATTAAATCCTATCACGCAGAGCTGACGGCGCAGCGCCAGGACTTCCACGCCCATCCGGAACTAGGGTTCGACGAGCACCGCACGTCCGATATCGTGGCCAGGCAGCTCGAAGCGCTCGGCATCGAGGTGCATCGCGGCGTCGGCAAGACCGGCGTGGTCGGTGTGCTGCGTGAGGGCAACGGCCCGGTCTCGATCGGTCTGCGCGCCGACATGGACGCGTTGCCGATCCTCGAGGCCAACGATATGGCCTACAAGTCCACCAAGCCGGGCGTGATGCACGCCTGCGGCCATGACGGCCACACCACCATGCTGCTGGGTGCCGCGCGCTATCTTGCCGAAACACGCAATTTCAACGGCACCGTGAACTTCATCTTCCAGCCGGCCGAGGAGGGTCTGGGCGGCGCGTCCGCGATGCTCAAGGACGCGCTGTTCGAGCGCTTTCCCTGCGAAACGGTGTTCGGCATGCACAATCAGCCCGGCATGCCCGTCGGCACGTTCGCGATCCGGCCCGGCACCATGATGGCGGGCGGCGCGTTCTTCGACATTCATGTGGAAGGACGCGGCTCGCATGGCGCGCGGCCGGAGCAGAGCATCGATTCGGTGCTGGTCGCCAGCCACATCGTGACGGCACTGCAGTCGATCGTGGCGCGCAATGTCAGCGCGCTCGATAGCGCGGTCGTCAGTGCGACCGCGATCAAGAGCGGCGATGCCTACAACGTCATCCCGCAATCGGCGGAGATCAAGGGCACGGTGCGGACCTTCACGAACAAGACCATGGATCTGGTCGAAGACAGCATGCGGCGGATTGCGGCCGGTGTCGCATCGGCGTTCGGCGCGACCACGACGGTGGAGTTCCGAAAGCTGTTCGCGCCGCTGGTCAACAATCCGGCGGAGACGGCGGTGTTCGCCGATGTCGCGGCTGAGCTCGTCGGCGAACAGAACGTCGAACGCGAGCGCGACCTGATCATGGCGTCGGAGGATTTCTCCTTCATGCTCGAAGCGCGCCCGGGCGCCTACATCAACATCGGCAATGGCGATACCGTTGGAAGCGTGCCGGTGCACAATCCGGGCTACAACTTCAATGACGAGATCCTGCCGCTTGGCGCGGCAGCGCTCGCCGGCATCGTGGAGAAGAAGCTTCCGCGGTTTGCCGGAACGTAACCGCCTTCTGCGTCATCATAGCGCGGTCGATCCGCGAATCCATTAAAATGAGGTTGCCCGAGATCCCGGATTGCCGGGTCTCGGCACGATCTTCAGGCAACGAATAGGGGATAGATTGCGTTGGTGTCGATCAGGCGCCGCGCTGAAATTCTGCTTGGTATTGAGTTCCGGTGCGAGGCCTCGAAGCGGAGCTTAAGGAAACTCACCGCAACGGCGACTGCCGTCATTCGCGCTTTGCGCGTATTGGATGGATCGGCGCCAACGCGTCAACCTTAAGAGCGAAAGCTCTGGAATCTGTCGACTTTTCGACTGTCAGGGCGGTGAGAAGAAGGCTATTTAGATCGTGGGGCAACGGGTGCTGGGTGGATCAAGTGGAATGCTATCGAACGTGCTGGGACATCGCTCGTGCAACTGGCAGATGGGAGAGCGCCAGCCGTTCGTCCGCTATTCGTCCGCCGGCGATTATCAAGGGCGTAAAGCTCGCGCCGGTTAATGATGAAATACTGCGGAACTGCCGATCATGAATGGGACGGTGGCGACACTCAGAGAGCAGCAGGACGCCGCGCTTCGCTTTCTGAAATTTGCGATGGCGCATGGCCAGACGCCGGAAGGTGCCGCGAAGGCCATTGCGATCGCCGTGAATGAAATCGAAGCGGCGCGTGACCACATCATCCGGCTGCAAACCGAGCTCTCGCAGGCCAGAACCCAGGCAGCGCAGATGAAGGACGTGCTTGGCGCGTATGAGCGCTGGGAAGCGGACCTTATTCAATACTGCGAGTCGTGGGTCGATTCTCTGCCGGTCATAACGCAGGAATTCTATGACCGCCTCGTCGAGATCGGCGGCATGCGAACTGCCGCGCAGCGTGCGCTGCCGGAGGGCGGATTCAGGTAGCGGCTTTGCGCGCTGTTCGTCGATCGGCTGGCATACATCAGCGCAGCTTGGCGCCAAAATTCTGCTTCGGATTGAACTCGACCGTCGCGCGGCCGAGCGGCTCGGCGGCCTTTCCGGCCTTGCGGGCGAGGAATTGCCCCGAGCCCGGCTTGGCGTTGAGCTTGCCGTCCGCAACCACCACCTCGCCGCGCAGCAGCACGGTGGTGGGCCAGCCCTTCACGGTGCGGCCCTTCCAGGGCGTATAGCCGGCGCGGTCCTTCACGGTCTTGTCCGAGAAGGTGACGCTCTTCTTCGGATCCCAGATCGCGATGTCGGCGTCCGAGCCGATCGCGAGCGTGCCCTTCTTCGGATAGAGGCCGTAGATCTTCGCCGGATTGGTCGAGGTCCATTCGACAAATTTTGTGACGTCGAAGCGCCCGTTCGACACCATCTCGTCGAACACGACCGGGAGGCGCGCTTCCAGTCCCGGCATGCCGTTCGGGATCTGCTTGAAGGTTGCGTTCTTGCCACCCATCAGCTTGCCGGATTTGTCGAACGCATAAGGCGCGTGATCGGACGAGATGACCTGCAGGTCGCCGAGCGCGAGCGCCTGCCACAGCGCCTCCTGGTCGTGCGCGTCGCGTGCCGGCGGCGAGAACATCCACTTGCCGCCTTCGAGGCCGGGCTTGGCGAGATCGTGCTTGGTCATGAACAGATATTGCGGGCAGGTCTCGGCGAAGATCTTCAAGCCTTCGCCGCGCGCCTTGCGGATGACCTC
>JBBWZU010000275.1:0-23359 GCA_039649225.1 Hyphomicrobiales bacterium
AGCGGGGTGAACGCCGCATAGCCGAGCCCGAGGAAGGCCGCGAACGCGACCAGCACCAGCGGACGCCGCGCAAGGCAGAGCGCGATAAGGCTACGCAGCATCGGGCCGGCCGGTCCGCTCGCTCACGTACGCGATTCGTTGTCGACAAAGACCGCGCCGCGTCCGACCACCTGCTCGCCGGCCTTGACGCCCTCGAGCACCTGCACGCGGCCGTCGCGCTCCAGGCCGACCTTGACCTTGCGGCGCGAGAACAGCAGCGGCTCGCGCTCGACCCAGACGACCGCGCTCTCGCCGTCGCGGATCACGGCTTCGACCGGCACGACCGGCAGCGGATCGCCGCCGCTGACGGTGATCTTGAAGCTCGCGAACATTTCCGACTTCAGCCGGCGGTCGGGATTGGGCAACTCCGAGCGCACGACGACGCGCCGTGTCGCCGAATCCGAGGCCGCGCCGATCGCCGAGATGCGGGCCTTGTAGACTTTATCCGGCAGCGCCGTGACCCGCACCTCGATTTCCTGTCCGACCTGCACCGACGCGATGTCATTCTCGGGCACGTTCGCCTTCAGCCACATCGTGGTGAGATCGGCGATGCCGTAAAGCTGCTCGGCCGCGTCGCTGCGCACATATTGGCCGGGGCCGACTTTACGCGCGATCACGGTGCCGTCGATCGGCGCATTGATGGTGATCAGCGGATTGACGCTGCGCTCGCGCTCCAGCCGCTCCACTTCGCCGCGGTCGCGCCCGACGATGACGCGCAGTTTGTTGCGCGCGGCCGTCAAGGTGCCCTGTGCGGTGGCAAGATCGGATTCGGCGGCGGCAAAATCATTGCGCGCCTGGTCCACCTCGCGCATGGAGGTGGCCTTGTCGGCGAGAAGGCCGCTCTGGCGGTCGAGCGTGCGCTTGGCGAGCGCAAGCTGCGATTTGGATTTCTCCAGCCCGTGCAGGGCGGCGATCAGATCGGTCTGCGCCTGCACGACTTCGGGGCTATCGATCTCGAACAGCGGGTCGCCGCGCTTGACGTCGTCGCCGATCTTGGCGATCAGCCGCGTCACGCGGCCGGAGAACGGGGTCAGCACGATCGTGCTGGCGTCCTCGTTGAAGGCGATCTGGCCGATCGCGGTTTTCTGGATGCGGAATTGATCGGTCACGACCGGCACGACGACCAGCTGATGCACCTGATCGACGCCGACGCGCACGAGATCCGGGCTTTTTTCCTTCGCCGGCACCGTGACGTTGGCGGTGGCGATATCCAGCGCGACGAGGCGCGGCACCGCAAGCAGCAGCGCGCAGCCGACGCTGAGGGCGAGCACGCTCGCGCTCGCGAAGACGCGGGCTTTGAGAAACGAACTCATTGAACTGCGATCTCCGAAGAGGGTGCGCGATTCCACCACCCGCCGCCGAGCGCCTGATGGAGCGCGACGGTGTCGGCGAGGCGCGCGGCCTGCGCCTGCACCCGTGCCAGTGAAGTCTGCAGATAGGCTTGCTGCGCATTGAGCAGCACCGGGCTGGAAACCTGCCCCTGCTCGACCTGGCGGCGCACCAGATCGATGCTGCGGTTGGCGGATTCCTCGGCCGCGAGCGCCGCGCTGACGGTGCGGGCATCGGCCTGCAGTGCGCGCAACACGTCGGCGACGTTCTGGAAGGCGACCAGAACCGTCGCGCGATATTGCGCGGCGGCCTGCGCGGCCGCTTCCTCGGCGGCTTTCTGCTTGTAAAAGAGACTGCCGGCGTCGAACACGGTCTGCGCCGCATTGCCGGCGATGGTCCAGAACATCGTGCCGGGCGAGAACAGCCGCGCGATCGCGTCCGCGCTGCTGCCGGCATTGCCGGTCAGCTTGATCTGCGGCAGGCGGTTGGCAAACGCGACGCCGATCTGCGCGTTCAACGCATGCAGGTTGGCCTCGGCGGCGCGGATATCGGGGCGCTGGCGCACGAGGTCGGCCGGCAGGCTGAGCGGCAAAGTCCTGGGCAACCGGAATGACGACAGCTCGAACGCGGCCGGCACGCCTTCGCCGGCGAAGCGTCCGGTCAGCGTCGCAAGCAGGTTGCGCTGTTGCGCGAGCTGGCGCTCCAGCGGCGGCAGCAGCAGGCGCGCCTGCGCGGCGGCGGTCTCTTGCGCCACCACGTCGGGCAGCGCGATCTGCCCGCGGTCGTTCTGCCGCCGCAGGATGTCGAGCAATTGGGTCTGGATCTCGATCAGCCGCCGCGTCGCCGCGATCTGGCCGCGCAGCGAGGCCTCCTGAATGGCGGCGAGCGCGATGTTCGAGGCGAGCGTGACGTAGACCGCCTCGCGCTGGAACGACTGCTGCTCGGCGAGGGCATCGGCTGACTCGATCGCACGCCGCGTGCCGCCGAAGACGTCCGGCACGAACGCGACGGTGACCTGCGGAGTATGCAGGCTATAGGTATCCGCGCCTGACGGAACGTTCGACGTCAATGTCGCGGTCGGGGTCATCTGCCGGCTGGCGTCGAATGTCGCGCTGATCGCCGGAAGCAGTGTGCCGCGCAGCGAGATCGCATTCGCCTGCGCGGCCCGCACCGCGGCTTCGGCGGCCTGCAGGTCCGGATTGTTCTCGATGCCGTCCTGGATCAGGCGGTTGAGATTGCGCGAGCGGAAAACGTCCCACCAGCGCGCCGAAATCTGCGCGCCGCGGATGACGGCCGCGCCCGGCACGCTCTCGCGCTGGTTCGGCAGGAAGCCCGCAACGCCGGGCGGGGGCGGCGACTGGAAGTCGGGTCCAACCATGAGGCAGCCGGTCAGCATGGTCAGAGCCACCGCGCAGAGCAGCCAGCGCGCTGCATGGCGCGCGCGGCCGGGCGTGGCGTGACCATCGTGCAACGTGCGTAACGTGTGCGGCACATCGTGGCGCGCTTCCAACTCGAAGGTCCCCAAGCCGGTGACTTTGCGGGCGATGTGACAGGCGTCTAAGGACGCAGCCCGCCCGTCGCCCCCTGTGTCTCCAGCTCGCCGAATCTCAAGCGGCATGCAGCAACTCCCGTGCCAAGGAGCAGTTGCCAACAAAACCGGAAATGCCAGTACAATCAGTCTGTTATGCGAAACTATCAACAGGAAGATCAGCGCTTGGGCGGATTTCCGCCGTTGGTCGCGGCATCGGCGGCGGAATTCTGCCGATCGGAATCGACAAAGCGCTGCCGGTCGAGCCCGAACCGGGTCATTTTCTCGCTCAGCGTCCGCCGCGGAATGTCGAGCCGCTCCATCACGGTGCTGATCTTTCCGCCACTCTCGGACAGCGCCCGCTCGATCAACGTGCGCTCGAAGGCCTCGACCTGTTCGGCGAGCGAGCGTCCGGCTTCCTCCGCGACCGGCCGCGACGCCAAGCCGCCGAAAGCAACACCAAGAGCGCCGCCAAGACCACCACCAAGTCCAAGCGCGTAGCGCTCGGCCGCATTGCGCAGCTCGCGCACATTGCCGGGCCAGTCCTGCGTCATCAGCGCCGATACGGTGGCGGATGAGACCGGCCGCAACGCGCGACCGTGCGCCTCCGCGGCCGATGCCGCGAAGAACTCGAACAGCAAGGGGATGTCTTCCTTGCGCTCGCGCAAGGGCGGCACCAGCAATTCGACAACCGAAAGCCGGTAATAGAGGTCGAGGCGGAAGCGGCCCTCATTGCTCGCGTCCCGCAGATCGATCTTGCTCGACGCAATGGCGCGCAGATCGACCGCGGTGGTCTGGTTCGATCCGAGCCGCTCGAGGGACCGCTCCTGCAGCACGCGCAGCAGCTTGCCTTGCGTTGCGAGCGGCATGCTGTCGATCTCGTCGAGGAACAGCGTGCCGCCATTGGCGTGCTCGAGCTTGCCCGTCCTCGTCTTCACGGCGCTGGTGAACGCGCCGGCTTCGTGTCCGAAGAACTCGCTCTCCGCCATGGTCTCGGGGATCGCGGCGCAGTTGATCGCGACGTAATTGCCTTTCTGGCGCCGCCCGAAATCGTGCAGGCAACGCGCGATCAGATCCTTGCCGGTGCCGGTCTCGCCGAACAGGATCACGCTGACGTCGGTTCCGGCGAGCTCGGCGACGGCGGAGCGCAGGCTTTCGGCCGCCCGCGACGTGCCGATGATGCGCGTGTTCAGCGTGCGTTCGTTCACCGAACGGCGCAGCCGCCGGTTCTCGATGACAAGCTGACGCTTCTCGACCGCGTGGCGCACGATCTCCAGGAAGCGTTCCGGCGCGAACGGCTTCTCGATGAAGTCGTAGGCGCCAATTCTCATGGCCTCGACGGCGATCTCGACGTCGCCATGGCCGGTGATGAGGATGACCGGGAGCTCGGGATCGACCTGTTGGGCGCGGCGCAGCAGTTCGATCCCGTCGGTTCCCTCCATCTTGAGATCGGTGACGAGAACGCCGGCAAAGTCGGTGCTCAGCCGGCCGAGCGCGGAGGCCGCGTCGGCGCGGACGTCGACGTCGAAGCCGGCAAGCTCAAGCCATTGGGTCACGGCTTGCCGCATCGCGGCTTCGTCATCGACGAACAGGACGGGGCCGCGATCAGGCATGGACCGCCTTCTGCACTGTCGCCGCCAAGGTCAGGCGCGGAAGCTCGACGATGAGTTCGGCGCCGCCGCCGGCGCGGTTTTCGGCATGCATATGGCCGCGAAAATCCTGCACGATGCCGTAGGTGATGGACAGCCCGAGGCCGAGGCCCTTGCCGATCGGCTTCGTGGTCATGAACGGATCGAAGATGCGCTCGATCACCTCGGGTGGAATGCCCGGACCGTTGTCGGCGATGCGGATACGCACCGTGTCCTGCGTGGCGCGCACCTCGATGTCGATCGCGGGCTCGTTGACATCGGTCACGGCATCGAGCGCGTTGGCGATGAGATTGACCAGCACCTGCTCGAGCTGCACGGCGTATCCCGACACCCGCAAGCCGGGCTCGATGACGCGGTTGAGCCGCACGCCCGCCGCCTTGATCTGGCTTTCCACCAGGAACAGCGCGCCGTCGACCGCGCGTTCGACCTCGACGTGCTCGGGCCGTCCGAGCTCGCTCTTGCGTGCGAAGGCTTTGAGATGCGTGGTGATGTTGGCCATGCGCTCGGCCAGCCCATCGATGAGATCGAGATTCTTGATGACCTGCTTGGAATCGCCGCGCTGCAGATAGATCTTCGTGCTCGCCATGAAGGTGCGGATCGCGGCGAGCGGCTGATTCACCTCATGCGCGATGGCCGCCGACATCTGGCCGAGCGCGGCGAGCTTTCCGGCCTGAACCAGCTCGTTCTGGGTCGCGCGCAGCCGCGCTTCGGTGCGGCGGCGCTCGTCCACCTCGGTCTGCAGCAACGCATTCGCGTCGCGCAGCTCATGGGTGCGCTCGGCGACTTGCGTCTGCAGTTGCGCGCCGGCCCGCCGCGCCGCGAGCAAAGCGCGCTGGCGCTGCACCAGATAGAGCAGGAGCGAGATGATCAGGGCCGAGACCGCGGCGCCGATGATCGCGCCATCGCGCTCATCGGCCTCCACGGCGCCAAGATCGGCGAACCGATGAATGGTCCAGCCATATTCCGGCAGCGGCAAAGTTTGATAGAGGTAGCCGACGTCCTCCGCGCCGTTCCTGACGCGGACGATCGCATTGGCGCCGCGCCGTTCGAGCACCGTCAGGTCGACCGGCCGCGTCATGCTTGCCGGATAGTTCGGCGGCGCGGATTCGGTTGTGAGGTGTTTCGACTTTGTGCCCTCCATCACGCGATACTTGAACACGGGGTCGCTCGCCAGAAACACCACGCCATCCGCGTCGGTGACCAGAACGCGCTCGCCGCCACGCTCCCAGGTGGCCTCGAGGGCGTCGAACTCGATCCGCACCACCGCGACACCCAGCAGTGAAGTGTCGCGGATCGCCTCGGTCAGATAATAGCGGACGCGATTGCTCACCGGCTCGACGCCGAGATAGCTGCTGCGTCCGGACTCGACCGCTTTCACGAAATAGGACCGGTCGGTCAGATTGCGGCCGACGAACGTCTCGGATGGATTGGAGCTCGCCGCCGCCAGCACGGTGCCGTTCAACCCGATCACATAGAGCGCGCGCGTGTCGGCCTCGGTGATGATGCGCTGCAGCTTCTGCTTCACCTGGCTGAGGCGCGCCCCGTCCGGAGGGGTCCTCAGCGCAGCGTGCACATCCGCATCGAGCGCCAGCACCACCGGCAGATGGTCCTGACGGTTCACCTCAGCATGGACCGCATTCGCGATCAGTTCGACGCGTGGCTCGTTGATCGCCTGCAGCGCGCGCAAACCGTTTTCGCGCCATAGCTGTTGCGAGCCGTAGGCGGACAATCCGATCACCGCCAGCGCGGCGATGAGGAAGGCCGCCGGCCGCAAGGCCGGCCAATGTTTCCAACCGGCTATCGTGGAAGACCTTGTCATCGATCCGGACCGGCCGCGCCGCTCAACCCCATAAAGCCCCGCGCCATCCGCCGCCGCATGGGAGGCAAGCGTGCGGCCGCGCCTTCCCTAACATATCGCGGTTGCGATGGCTTGGCCCGATAATCGAGGACTGATTTCAGGAATCGTCGCCGAAACGCGCCGGTTGACCCTCATCGGTGGGCATTGCCACCTGGCGCGGCCAGCGCTCATGGCTGAGCGGGATGATCAGCCGTGCGTCCAATCCGTCCGGACCGAAACTGCGGTGCATCTCGCCATTGAGCTGGCGCTCGATCACCATGCCGATCAGGCGCGAGCCAAAGCCCGGTTTGCGGGTACGCCGCGCCGGCGGACCGCCGCGCTCCTTCCAGTCGAACGCGAGGGTTGGGCCTTGGGGGGTGCGATTGACGGTCCATTCGAGCACCAGGCGCCCGTCATCGACCGAGAGGCTGCCGTATTTGCTGGCGTTCGTCGCGAGCTCATGGACCGCCGAGGACAACGCGAATGACGGGTCCGGCTCGAGAAAAACGTCCGGTCCGGTCAGGCTGACGCGATCGAGATAGGGCGCGAGGAGAACCCGCAGCAGGTCGGCGAGCGAGGTCGAGCGCCAGCCGCCCTCGGTGATCAGCCGGTGCGCGTTGGCAAGCGCGAGCACCCGCGCTTCGTATTTTGTGATGAGGTCGGGCACGCTGCGCGAGTTGCGTGCGGTCTGCGAGAACAGCGCAAGGAGTTGGGCAAACAGGTTGCCCGAACGATGGCGCAGCTCGCGGATCATCAGCTCGTGACGCTGATCCGCCTGGCGGCGCTGGATCGCCCCCGCGATCACGTTCGCGATCGCGCTGAGAAACGAGACATCGTGCTCTTCAAAGCGCCGGCGCCGTGCCGTAAGCGCCCCGATCACCCCGTAGGCGCGCCCGTCACGCCCCGCGATCGGTACACTGATGCCGCTATTGATGCCGTGATCGCGCAGCAGCGCGGGGGCTTCGAAGCGGGTCTCGGATTTGAGATCCGTGACGATCACCGGGCCGCCGGACGCCAGCGCGTAACCCCCCTGCGAGTGGCGCCCGGTGGTTTCATGCGCGACCCCGACCAGGCCGGGCTTCCAGCCGGTACCGGCGCGCAACAGCAACTCCGCGTCGCCCGGCACCAGCTCGAGGATTTTCACGAACTCCACGCTCAGAATGTCGGCGACCGTGACGGCGACCTCATCGAAGAATTTTTGCAGATCGACCTCGGTCAGCGCGCGCTCGCTCAAGCGGGCCGCCGTTTCCTGTTGCTTGGCGCGCGCGCGCAGCTCGAGCAGGAGTTTCTGACGATCGGTGATGTCGCGGCAGATGCCGAGCATCTGCGCCGGCTCGCCGTCGCGCTGGATGACCGATGCCATGGCCTCGACCCAACGGTCGTCCTGATTCTCGCGTGGCGTGAGCCGATAGAGCGCCCGGTACGGCTTTCCGGTGCGCATGCTCTCCTGCACGGCCGCGAGCACGTCGGGCTGGTCTTCCGGATGGATCTCGCGCTGAAAGGCCGCGACCGTGCCCTCGAAGCCTCCCGGCGGAAGGCCGTGAATCTGTTCAAGGAAAGTGGACCATTTCAACGTGCCGGTCTTGAAATCCCAGGACCACACGCCAACCAGACCAGCTTCGAGCGCCACGCGCATCGAATCCAGATCCAGATACGACGACCCGCCGTCGTATAGCTCGTGCTCGCGGCGCACGGCCTCATTCATCTGACGAACTTTCCGCGTGGGCCCCTAGCGATGAAAAGCCCGGCCGGCGTTGGAGCGTTCAATGGAATACCTCGCCCGCTGGCAATCTACGGACGGTTTCTCAGCAGAACAGGGCGGCCGCATGGCGATCGGGCGGCCAAGGCGCCCATGTTGCCGATCTGTGCGCGGTACCCCGGATTCGCAAGCCGGCTTGGGCCGAACCCGGAGCAGCCGCTTCTAATAAGTGTCTGTATGGCCATATGTTCCGCCGTTCGGCCTGACGCTATCCCGCCGCACGGATCGCCTCGATCGCGGCCTGAAGCTGCGCCATGTCATAGGGCTTGCTCAGGATCGCGATGCGCGGATTGGTGCGCAAACTGGCGTCGAGATGCGCCTCGCCATAGCCGGTCGCGATGATGATCGGCATGCCGGCGCGGATTTTGAGCAGTTGTGCCGCCAGGCCGTCGCCGCGGCCGTCCGGCAGGCCGACATCGATGACAGCAAACGCGATGTCTTCCCCGTCGGACGCAATCTGCAGCGCCGCCTTGATGGTGTTCGCCTCGATTGCGCGATAGCCAAGCTCCTCCAGCGTGTCCGCTGCCAGCGCGGCAACGAGAACCTCGTCTTCAACGAGCAAGACTCTGCGATGCGCGCTCAAAAGCGTCTCCTGTCGTAGTCGTCAAAATTGGACTGAGGACGGGATTTCGGCACGGCCGGGATGCTCGTGCATCCCCGGCTCCGGTCCCCGCATGCGCAACGGGCGGCGAAGGCATCATCCGGCGAATGCCGGTCCCGTTCAAGCTGTGCCACGACAACGCCCGTCTGCCGGCCTGGTTCCGGCAGGTTCCCGGCCTGCGCCGGTTTGCGGAAGACGCCCAGGACGGAACCAAACCTTCTATCACCGTGTTATCGCGGCAGTTTTCCCACAAAAGCAAGAGGAGCCGAGACAATGAATTGGGATCGTGTGGAAGGTAACTGGAAACAGTTCAAAGGCAAGGCGCGGCAGCACTGGGGCAAGCTCACGGACGATGACCTCGATGTGATCGAAGGCAAGCGTACCGAACTCTCCGGCAAGCTCCAGGCGCGCTACGGCTACGCCAAGGATGAAGCCGAGAAGAACATCGACACCTGGCTGAACTCGATCCACTAATTGCGCCTGCGTCACGCTCTCAGGCGGAAAACGAAAGACAACACCAATGTCGTGGCAAGCATCTCCTGCGAGCAGTGTGGCGGATCTGGAGCGGCTCTTGCACCAGGTCGAGGATCGGTTGGACCGTTTGAGCCGCAGGGCGGCGCGGACCTCGTCGGCCGCGCCGCGCGCGGTCGACCGCGTCAGCGATTCGATCGCCGTCGCGCTCAGCGACATCGCCGAGCGCTTTCGCGGCGGAGCGCGCTTGGCCGGCAGCGAGGCATCGCAATTTGGCGATGATGCGCTCAAGCTTGGAAATGACGCGCTGCGCACGCTGACAAAGGAAGTCGAGCAGCGTCCTCTCGTCACGCTCGCCGTCGCGTTCGGCGTCGGGATGCTCGCGGCCGGCCTGCTGGCGCGCCGGAGCTAAAAATAAAAAGCGCGCCGGACGATGCCGGCGCGCCATTTTCATCAAACCTGACTCCACTGAGTGAGCGGCTTGTTAGTGAGCGGCTTGGCGCTTTCGCGACCTCGCATTGCGCGCGAAGAACAGGGCCTGACTTGCGATTGCCGACACCATCGCGGGCTGGAACGGCTTGGCGATCAGGAACGCCGGCTCCGGACGCTCGCCGGTCAGGAAGCGCTCCGGATAGGCGGTGATAAAGATCACCGGCACTTCAAACGTCTTGAGCAGCTCGTTCACGGCGTCGAGGCCCGAGCTGCCGTCGGCCAGCTGAATGTCGGCGAGGATAAGGCCGGGCTTCTTCTTCTTCGCGATCGCGACCGCTTCCGAATGGGTGCGCGCCACGCCCAGCACGTGATGCCCGAGACCTTCGACCAATGTCTCCAAATCCATCGCGATAAAGGTCTCGTCTTCGATGATGAGCACGTCGGTGGCGATTTCGGCCGCCAGCTCGCGCCCGGATTCCTCGACCAGCGCGCGCAGCGTCGTCACGTCGACGCCGAGCACCATGGCGGCGTCCTCTTCCGAGAAGCCCTCGAGGGCGACCAGCAGGAACGCCTGGCGCGGCTTTGGCGTCAGGCTGGCAAGCCGGGTATCCGCAGGCATGTCGGGATCCAACTCCTGGGTTTCGGCGTTGATACCCACCGAATTCCAGATTTTCGTGAAAAGACGGTAAAATGCCACCTTCTGCCCGCCGGTGTCCTCAATGACAGCCGGGTCCTCGACGAGGGCTTCCAAGGTCGCACTCACATAGGCATCCCCGGAAGCCTGGCTGCCGGTGAGAGCCCGGGCGTAACGCCGCAGGAAGGGCAGGTACTGTGCTACGGCCTGTGATTTCAACAAGAAAACCTCCCGAACAGTGTCCCATCGACGTGTACGCCCGGGAAACGCAGGGATCCAAAAAAAGTTCCGTCCGGAATGGAACACTTGCCGTGGCGTCGCGTTATTTGTCCCTGAGTATAAGGTGGGCAGCAAGAGGCGGGCAGGGCAATGCGAATTTGGGGTGCTCCCGGGGGAGTTGAGACATGAACGATGACGATAAGTCAGGCAGGCCCGGACCCATGCAAACCGAAATGACTCACAAAAAGACCCGCGGCCGGCTTGGACGGGATGTCCAAAGCAAGATCGGCCAGCAACTGCGGTCGATGTACGACGACGTCGTGAGCGAAGGCGTCCCAGACCGCTTCACCGAGATGCTGCGGCAGCTCGACGAGGTGAAAAAAGAGGGGTCCGGCTCATGAGCAGCTTAAATCCCGCTCTGCGTGAACAAATGCTGGGGGCGGTGCCCAGCCTACGCGCCTTCGCCATTTCGTTGTCCGGCAACGTCGACCGGGCGGACGATCTGGTGCAGGAAACATTGATGCGGGCGATCGCCAACATCGAATCGTTCCAGCCCGGCACCAATATGTCGGCCTGGCTGTTCACCATCCTGCGCAACCTCTTCCGCTCGGAGTATCGCAAGCGCCGCCGCGAGGTGGAGGATACCGATGGCAGCTATGCGGATACGCTCAAGTCGCAGCCGGAGCAGGGCGGACGGCTGGAATTCAACGAGTTCCGCGCCGCGCTCGACAAGCTGCCGCCCGACCAGCGCGAGGCTTTGATATTGGTCGGCGCGTCCGGCTTTTCCTATGAGGAAGCGGCGGCGATCTGCGAATGCGCGGTCGGTACCATCAAGAGCCGCGTCAACCGTGCGCGGACACGGCTTGCGGATCTGCTGTCGATCGAGGGTGCCGAGGATTTCGGCCCTGATCATACAACCCGGGCCATCATGGCGGCCGGCGGCCGCCGCTAAGCGGCAGGGTGCGCCGCCGGCGCGCAGACGAATTCCGGCACAAGACCTCGACTGAACATCCGCTGCCGATCTGTCGCGTTGACGACATACGAACAAGCTCGCCCGGCCCAACCGGCCGGGCGAGTATTTTTTCCCCTTGCTCGTCGGCTAGTTCACGGTCGGAGAACGCCCGCGCAGCAATCCGATGACCGCCGAAATCAGGAACAGCGCGATTGCCACGAAGAAGATGATCTTCGCGATTTCGATCGACAGTCCGGCGATCCCGCCGAATCCGAGCACCGCTGCGATCAGCGCGACAACCAGAAATGTCAGGGCCCAGCCAAGCATGGTTTCGCTCCTTGTGTTGCTGTGCGGCGCCGCGCCGCGGTCGACAAGACAACCGCGGCTGAAAAAGATCGTTCCGTAAAAGCGCGCGCCGGAACAGTCCGGCGCTGCTCGCATTGATGAAGGCGCGTGTCGAACGTCGCGGCAACATTGCGAAAAATGGTGCAGGTCAATGGCGCGCAAGACTAGCAACAAGAATAACAAGATGAAGGTCGTTGCCGCCGCGGCGCCCGAAGCCGCCAGGACGCCGGCGGCCAAAGTCGAGGCGAAGAGCACCACAGCGCCCGGCAAGAACGGCAAGCCGGGCACGTGGTCGGACTTGTTCAGCCATATGGCGAGCACCACGGCGCACTGGACCGGCAAGCCGATCGCCTTTCTGCTCGCCTCGGCATGCGTCATCATCTGGGCCGCCACGGGTCCGCTGTTCGGCTTCAGCGATACTTGGCAGCTCGTCATCAACACCTCGACCACGATCGTGACCTTCTTGATGGTGTTCCTGATCCAGAACACACAGAACCGCGACACCATGGCGCTGCAGCTCAAGCTGTCCGAGCTCGTGCTGGCGATGAAGAATGCGGAGGACCGCTTTGCGAGCGCGGAAGACTTGTCGGACGACGAGCTGGAAAAGCTGCACGAGGAGTTGCGCGCCCGGGCCGACGCCGCGTGCGAGGCGCTGAACAGCCGCAGAGTATCGAAGAACAAGAAAGCCAGCTGACCGTCTAGCGGAGCATCCGCCCGAGCCGTAGGGCGGGCAAAAGGCGGACACGCGTACGCCGATGAAACGCACTGAACGATGCGCCGTTGCCCGCCGAGGAGAGTCTTGCGGCGGGCACGCCGCGCAGCACCTGAGCAACATCGAAATGGCGAGCAGGCGGCTTTGCCCGCCCTTGGCTCGGAGCCAGCATGGCGGTTATGCCGGCTCCATGCCCTTGAGGCGGATCACCGCGGTGAATTCGGGCGCGGCAAGATGCCCCACATAGGCCTTGGCGAGATCGGCCGCGGCGGTGTTGTTGAAGACGCCGCCGGAAAAGACCGTGATGCTTTGCAGTTCGTCCGGCAGCGGCCCGACGATGTCGATGCCGTCGGCCTGCATCAGCTCGCTGATCTGCTGCACGGCGATCTCGGCTTCGCCGCGTGCCGCGATCCTGCCGACGATGCCGTCCTGCACGATGATCTTTGGATTGAGCGCGTCCGCGAGCCCGAGCCGCGCGATCAGGCTTGCGAAATAGAGCCCGCTCGCGCCGGTCTCCGATCGCGCGATGGATTTCGCGGCGAGCATGGTTTTGCGGAACGCCTCCGGCGTCGAGATGTCGGGCTGCGGCGCGCCCTTGCGCACCGCGATCCCGACAAAGGAACGCGTCAGATCGGTGCGCGTCGCGATCTTGCCTTGCGCGATCAGCGCGTCGATCGCGCCGGCGGTAAACACGGCGGCATCGCCGGTCTCGCCCGCGTCGATGCGTTTCATCAATGCAACCGACGAATCGTAGACGCGCGTTACTATGACGCCGTTGGCCTGCTCGAAGGCCGGCGTGACCTCTTCCAGCACCGTGCGCATGCCGATGGTCGAGAGAACCTTGATGCCGCTCATTGTGTTGTTCGTTCTTTCGCTCGTTTCCTGCCCTGTTGCCCAACTTTGTTAGCCCATCGGCAGCGGTTGAGCTATTCGCTTCCGCCGTAGTCAGGTCCCCATTCTTTGCTATGCTGGGCCCGCGACCGGCCCTTTAGAAAATCAGCCAATAAAAGAATCGCCGGCAAACAACAGCCGCGGATCGCGGCATAAGGGAGGACTGCCATGACCGTCTCTCGCCGGAATTTCGCGCGTATTGCGGCCGCCAGCGCGGCCGTGGTCTCGTCTCCAGCGATCGCCCAGCAACCGACCATCAAGTGGCGGCTCGCGTCGAGCTTTCCAAAGCAACTCGAAGGCCTGTGGGGCGCATCGCCAACCGTCGCCAAGTTCGTCAGCGAGATGAGCGACGGCAAGTTCGAGATCCAGCCGTTCGCGGCGGGCGAGATCGTGCCTGGCCTGCAGGTGCTCGACGCGGTGCAAAACGGCACGGTCGAATGCGGGCATAGCTATTCGGGCTATTACGTCGGCAAGAATCCGGCGCTGATCTTCGATGGTTCGCTGCCGTTCGGCCTGACGCCGCGCCAGCAGAATGCCTGGTACCTGGTCGGTGACGGCAAGAAACTGATCGACGAGCTTTATGACGGCTTCGGTGTCACCAGCATCCCGATGGGCAATACCGGCGGGCAGACGTTCGGCTGGTTCCGCAAGGAGATCAAGTCGCCGGCCGACTTCAACGGCGTGAAGATGCGCGTCGCGGGCTTTGGCGGACGCGTTCTCGCCAAGCTCGGTGTCGTGCCGCAGCAGATCGCCGGCGGCGATATTTATCCGGCGCTGGAAAAGGGCACGCTCGATGCCGCCGAATGGGTCGGTCCGCACGATGACGAGAAGCTCGGCTTCCACAAGGTCGCCAAATACATGCACATCCCCGGCGTGCTGGAGCTGGAAGCCAATTCTTCGCTCTACGTGAACAAGGCCGCCTGGAACGCGCTGCCGGCCAACTACCAGGCGATCGTGCGCGGCGCCTGCGCCTACGCGCTGATGGAAATGCTCGCCAAATACGACGCGCTGAACGCAAAGGCGATCAACCGCGTGGTCGCGCAGGGCGCCCAGATCGTGGTGCTGACGCCCGAGACCCTGCGGGCGCTGCGCAATGCGCTCGAGCAGGTGCTCGACGAAGAGTCCGCCAAAAGCGAGCAGTTCAAGAAGGTCGCCGACAACTGGCGCGCATTCCGCGCCGAGCAGCACCGCTGGTTCTCGATCGCGGATGCCCGCACCGAGATGTCGGTCTATGCGCTGACGGCGGCGACGACGCAGTGATTTTTTAATGACTCCGTCATGGCCGGGCTTGTCCCGGCCATCCACGACTTTACTTCGACAGGTTTCAGAATAAAGACGTGGATGCCCGGCACAAGTCCTGGCATGACGGAGCTATTTGAACATCCTGCGCTCTAATCCACGATCGCGATGCGCGGCTGCGGCGTCAGCACGACGCAGAAATAGCGCTCCCATTCGGAGCCGAGGAACCAGTGCTGTCCTTTGAACGTGTCCATCAGGTCTTGCTCGAACAGCGGGACCACGTCCTTGTGACAGATGAGAAACTTTGCCGCCGCCACGATGTCCTCGCGGTCGATCACGCACAGCACGCGCCAGTCCGGATGACGCTCCATCCATTCATGCACCGCGACGATCAGCAGCGGGTATCCGGGATGCAGCATGTCGTCGAGGCAGAGCATGCCCTGCGGGTGCAGCGTCGCTTCGGCAAGATCGAGATCGGCGAGCAGCGCCTCGCGCGAGTGATCGCCATCGATATGCCAGAAGCGCACTTTTTGCTGTTCAGGCGCCTGCGCGGCAGGCTGTTGTCCGCCGAGCGCGTCGCGAATGTCCTTGATCGAAAGATCGCGCACGTTGGCCTTGAGCGCCGTGTAGCGTTCGCGCGCCAACCCGAGCCGCGCGCAATGCGAATGGAACAGGTCGAGCAGGCCGTCATTCGGCCAGTTGAACGTGTCGATGCCGAGCGCATGCTCGCCGTCCGCCATTCCAAGCGCCATCGCGATGAAGAAGCGCCCTTCGAAAGTCCCGATCTCGGCGATGTGGCCCGTGATGCCGAGCTCGCTCTGACGGCGGATCACATGGCCGCAGATCGTGGCGGCGAAGCGCGAAGACATGCCGCGCACCGTGTCGTAGCCCTCGGCGATGTAGCGATCGACGACGGCGTTGCCGGAACTAAAAGACATAGTGCCCCGTTTCGTTAGCGCGCCGGTAGACATCGAACCGCGCACGCGCGACAATCACGGTTATGCGCAAACAATACTGAAAAACAAGGACAATCCGATGGCGGAGACAATTGGCATCATTGCCATGGGCGAAATGGGCTCAGCGACCGCGCGCCGGCTGCATGAGCACGGCGCGACCGTCACAACGTCGCTCGCCGGCCGTAGCGCGGCGAGCGCGGCGCGCGCCGAGAAGGCCGGCGCGATCCCGGTCTCGACCGATGACGAGCTTGTCGGTCAAGTCAATTTCATTCTGTCGATCGTGCCGCCGGGCGATGCCGTGGCGCTGGCCGAACGGCTCGCGCCCGCGCTCAAGCGCGCCAAGCGCAAGCCGGTCTATGTCGATTGCAACGCGGTGTCGCCGCAGACCGCCGAGCGCATCGGCGCTGCGCTGGAGGGCACCGGCTGTCCGTACGTGGATGCCGGCATCATCGGGCCGCCGCCGAGCGCGACCGCGCGCACGATCTTCTATGCGTCGGGGGAGGGGGCGAAGACGTTCGAGCGGCTGTCCGCGAACGGACTTGCGATCCGCCGGATGGACGGGCCGATCGGCGCCGCCTCGGCGATGAAGCTATCCTATGCGGGCATCACCAAAGGCTGTACGGCGATCGGTTCGGCCATGATGCTGGGCGCGACGCGCGGCGGCACGGCCGATGCGCTGCTGCAGGAGATGTCCGAGAGCCAGCCGATGCTGCTCAACTGGATGCGCGGCTTTGTGGTGCGTATGCCGCCGAAAGCCTATCGCTGGGTCGCCGAGATGGAGGAGATCGCGGAATTCCAAAAGGATGATCCGGGCGCCGCCGCGATGTATCGCGGCATCGCGCAATTCTATCAGCAGATCGCCGATGTGGTCGCCGATCCGCAGAGCGGCGATGCGGTCGCGCAGCTGAAGGATTTCTGCGCCGAGCGCGGCGAGGCCAAGCGCAAGAGCGCGTAGAACTTGTGGTTTAACGTAGGGCGGGCAAAAGGCGCGCTTGCGCCGTGCCCGCCGCACAATACGCGGGCACGCGCTACGCGCTTCGCCCGCCCTACGAGAGAGATTTTAATACAACCCCGCCTTCTCGGTGACCTTCGGTGCGCCTTCGCGTGTCGCCGCGATCGCCGCACGCGCCGCGCTCTGCATCAGCGAGTTGTCGTTGCCGAGCGTGACGAGCTGATAGCCGAGCCCGATCATCTCCTTGGCCCAGGCGGGCGCGCCGCAATGGATGCCGGCCGGGATCTTGTGCTTCTTGGCCGCGTTGATGATGAACTTGATCGCATCCATCACCTTCGGGGCGGTCGGGTCCGCCATCGGCTGATGGCCGAGCGAAAGGCCGAGATCCGAGGGGCCGACATAGATCGCGTCGAGACCATCCGTCTTGAGGATCGCATCGAGATTATCCATCGCCTGCTGGGTTTCGATCATCGCAATCGTCAGGATCGTCTCGTTGGCGTATTTCCAGTAGTCGGCCCCGCCATACATCGCGGCCCGGATCGGCCCGAAGCTGCGCCGGCCGCGCGGCGCGTAGCGGCAATTCTGGATGAATTCCTCGCACTCGGCCGGCGTGTTGATCATCGGGCAGACGATGCCGTAGGCGCCGGCATCGAGCAGCTTCATGATGATGTCCGGCATGTTCCAGGGGGCGCGCGCCATCGGCGTTGCGTCGGTCTGCGAGATCGCCTGCAGCATCGGGACGGCGTCGGTGTAGTCGACCAGGCCGTGCTGCAGGTCGACGACCACCGAGTCCCAGCCGCACCGCGCCATGCTCTCGGCCGACGCGGAACTCGGAATTCCGAGCCAGCCATTGACCGCCACGCCACCGTTCTTCCAGAGGGTTTTCAGCTTATTCTCGCGCAAGGCGTCTCTCCCGTTTCAAGCCTTTTCCGTGGGTTACCTAGGCCACGGGCGCGCCGCGCGGTCAATCCCGCGCCGCGCGAGCGATCCGATGTTGCGCTTGACCCCCCATGCGGATACGGCGGACTATCGCAGCCTCGCCTCCTTGCGCGCCCGGTCGGGACGCGCCCAATCAGCCGGATACCTCATGACGACGAACAAGAAAAAGATCCTGCTTCCCAATACCATGGCAAAAGCCGGCTGGGATGTGCTGATCGGCCGCGACGACGTCGAGGCGGTGCCGTACGAGCCCTACATCACGATGCCGGACCTGCAGACCGCGTTGCGCGATACCGACGGTATCGCGCTGTCGCTGACGCCGCTCAAGGCGCCGGAAATCGCCGTCGCCGACCGGCTGCGTGTCGCGGCGCGCATCGGCGTCGGCTTTGACGCCGTGGAAGTCCCGGCACTGACCGCGCGTGGCATTCCGCTGATGGTGGTCGGCACGGCGAATTCGGTCTCGGTCGCCGAGCACGCCATCTTCATGATGTATGCGCTCGCCAAGCAGGTGATGGGGCAGGAGAAGCTGGTGCGCGAAAATCGCTGGAAGGATCGCTGGACGGCCCTGCCGGTGGATCTTGCCGAAAAGACCTTGCTGATCGTCGGCTTCGGCCGCATCGGCACGCGCACCGCCAAGCGCGCTTTGGCGATGGATATGCGCGTGCTCGTCTACGATCCCTATGTGTCGACCGCCAGCATCATCTCGGCCGGCTGCGAGCCGGTCACCGATCTCGATGCCGCGGTCGCACGCGTCGATGTCGTCACCATTCATTGCCCGAAGAGCCCCGAGACGATCGGCATGTTCAATGCGGCGCGTTTCGCGCGCATGAAGCCGACTGCGTTCATCGTCAACACGGCGCGCGGCGGCATCATCGACGAGTTCGCCCTGAGGGATGCGCTCACCAGCGGGAAGCTCGCGGGCGCCGGCATCGATGTGTTCGACAAGGAGCCGCCCGCCGCGGACAACCCGATCTTCGGCCTGTCCAACACGATCGTGTCGGCGCACATGGCGGGCGTCACCCTCGAATCGATGGATCGCATGGCGGTCACGACGGTGAAAAACATCCTCAGCGTGCTCGACGGCACGCCGAACAAAGAGAACGCCGTGAACCGGGAAGTGTTCGGCTAAAACCCGGCCTTGCGCGACGGCGGCGGGCTCGCTCCGCCGCGGGTGTCATGGTGTTGTCGATTCCCTGTAACATTCGGAGAATATGCTGTCTGACTCAAGTATTGCTATTGAGTTGTTCTTCGGCAACACTGGGTAATTGTTTCTTAATATTTCAGCACTTCACCGAAACCGTCGCATTGACTGTCACGTTGGCCGATTACTGACCAGCCACTGGGGAGTTTCTCATAGTGGGGTCGGTAAAATGCGTTCCATTTGTCCCGTCACTTCAAGATTGAAGCGGTCTGCTGCAGCGGCCGCTATCTCGATTGCGTGCCTGGGTTCGGCGCAAGCGCAGACCCAGACGGTCGCGACACCGCTCAATGCCGACGTCATCAATATGCTGATGCCGTTCAGCACGCTTCTCGGCTCGACGGCCATCAATCAGAATTTGGCCAACGCATTCAACATCAACAACACATCCACCGCCGCGCAGCGCGGGCAGGCGATCATCGACAACACGATCACCACCGACAATGGCGTGGTCATCGCCGATGCGCTCGGCTCGAAAATGAATGCGATCTGGCAGGGCGTGAACAGCCAAACCGCCGCCGGCGCCACCACGACGTTCTCCACCAACCTGCAGCAGCTGTTCCGGCAGATCAACGCCATCGCGCAGGACGACTCCGGCAAGGCGAAGAACTTCTTCGCCGACGGCTCGGCCAACGGTTCGGTGTTCATCAGCAACAGCAACCTGGCGCTGGGCAAGACCGCCACCTCCAACACGCCGGTCGTGGGCGTGCCCCTTCCGGGCGGCGGCACCTTCAACGTCTATGACCAGGCCTACAACCCGCCGGCCGGAACGAAGAACGCGACCGGCGATTCACGCCCCATTCAGGTCAATCCTGCCGGCATCGTGAGCTTCACGGCCCCGAACTATTTCGGCGTCAATCAGTCCAACACGGCGATTGCCGGCGGCATCAACGGCAATGTGGGCACGGGCCTGTTTGCCAACGCGGCGGCGCCGAGCGGTCACACCACCTTCGGCTACACCACCAGCCTGCTGTTCGCCATGATGGTGCCGGAAGCCTATCAGCGGTTCCTGACCCGCGCGTCCGAGTACGGCAACAGCCGCGTCGTGCTCGGCGTTCACTACCCGCTTGACGTCATGATGGGTCGGCTGATCGGCACATACGATGTCGTGCAGATGCTCAATAACAATCCGAAATATCTCAACGCCACCGTCAACGGCGTGTTCGGCATCGGCGACCTGACGACCACCAACAACTTCAGCACGCTGTTTGCCGCCGCAACCAGCGACGTGCGCAATCTTCTGCAAAACGGTTGCGGCAGTACCATCGCAAACTGCCTCGCGGCGAGCGCGCCGGACCGTTTCAGCAACTACGCGCAGAACAAGGCGGACTATCGGGCCCGGCTGACCTATGGCCTCGCTCCAACCGGGCCAACCAATCTTGCTCCGGTGGTTCCGGTCGGTGCCGAAGTTCTGCTTTCGACCCGCTTTCCTTATCTGAGTGCCGCTCAGCAGCGCGAGGTGCTGGCGACGACGGAACTGCCCTCGGGCAGCCCGCTCGATCCGTTGACCGGTCCTTATGCCGGTTATGCGCGGCTCGATCTGTTCAGCGCCTCGGACGGCTACGGCGCGTTCAACGGCAACGTCACCGTCACGATGGATGCCGCGAAGGGCGGCTTCAACGCCTTCGATACCTGGCGCAACGATATTTCGGGAACCGGTGGGCTGACGAAAGAAGGTACCGGCGTGCTTCAGCTCACCGGCACTAATACCTACACGGGTGCGACGACCGTCAATGGCGGCGTGCTCAGCGTCGATGGTTCGCTGATCTCCAAGGTGACGATCAATGCCGACGGCACCCTGATGGGCACCGGAACGATCGGCGGCCTGAATGTCATGAGCGGCGGCATCGCGGCGCCGGGCCATTCTGTCGGCACGCTCAATGTCGCCGGCGACGTGAGCTTCGGGCCCGGCTCGATCTATCAGGTCGAGACCAACGCGGCCGGGCAATCCGACAAGATCGCGGCGACCGGCAAAGCGACGCTCTCCGGCGGGACCGTGCAGGTCGTGGCGACCGCGACGACCACGACGCCGACGCTGTCCTACACGATCCTGACCGCGAATGGCGGGGTGACCGGCAGCTTCTCGAACGCGGTCAGCAATCTTGCCTTCCTCAGCCCGACATTGACCTACAACGCGAACACGGCCTTTCTGACCTTGACGCGGCTGCCGTTCATCAGTGCCGCGCAGACCGCAAACCAGCGCAACGTCGCCGGCGCGGTCGAACGCGGCGATGGCGCGCTCGCAACCGCGGTGTTCAACCAGCCGACTGCCGCGGCCGCGCGTCTGGCCTTCGACCAGCTCTCCGGCGAAGTTCATGCCAGCACGGCCAGCGTGCTGACCGACGAGAGCCGCTACATGCGCGGCGCCGTCCTCGGCCGGCTGCGCCAAGCCTCGTACAGCGGCGCGCTCGGCACCATGGGCACGATGGCCTCGCTCGGTATCGGCGGTCCGGCGATGGCCTTCGCGCCGGATGCGGCCGATCAGCCTCTCTCCGACGATGTCCTTGCCTATCGGGACGCAAAATCGCCGCTGCCGATGAAGGCGCCGGTCTACAAGGCTCCGGTCGCGCGCGAGCCTGATTATGCCTATTGGGCGCAGGGCATCGGCGCGTGGGGCAAGTTCAACGGCGACGGCAATGCCGCACCGGTCGACCGCACGCTGGCAGGCTTCGTCTCCGGCGTCGACGTGCGCGTCGCCGGCAATTCCCGCGTCGGCTTTGCGGCCGGCTATACCAACTCGCAGATCAATCTGGATGGACGCGGCACCGCCAATGTCGATACCGCGCACGTCGCCGGCTATGCGGGCACCAGCATCGGCGCCATCAATCTGCGCGGCGGCGCGGCCTATGCGTTCCACCGCGTCGACAGCGACCGCACCATTATCTTCCCGGGCTTCTTCGATCGCGCCAGCGGCCACTACGATGCCGGCACCGGGCAGATTTTCGGTGAAATCGGCTACGGTCTTTCCTGGGACAAGGTCGCGATCGAGCCGTTCGCGGGCGCGGCCTGGGTGCATTTCCACAACAACAGCTTCAACGAAACCGGCACCGCGGGCGCCGCGCTCGCGGTGGCGGGCAATACCTTCGAGACCGGCTACACGACGCTCGGTGTCCGCGCCGCCAGCCTGTTCGTGCTGGCGAACGGCATGGCGCTGATCCCGCGCGCCTCCGCCGCATGGCAGCATGCCTTCGACAACGTGACGCCGGCGGTGGCGGTCAGCTTCCTCGCGTCGGGGCAGAGCTTCGTCGTGTCGGGCGTGCCGCTGGCGCGCGACAGCGCGCTCGTCGACGCCGGGGTCGACCTGCGGGTGCGCCCGAACATCACGATCGGCCTCTCATACGTCGGGCAACTCTCCGGCAACGTTCAGGATCACGCCGCCAAGGGCAAGTTCACCTGGGCGTTCTGATCCGCCGTTGGCATATGTGGGGAGGCCTTAAGCCTCCCCGATCTCCCGCAGCACTTCCGCCGTGTGCTCGCCGTGCACCGGCGGCGCCCGGTCGGCAGCCATGCGCACGCCATTGATGGTGATCGGCGAGCGCACGCCCGGGATCGAGCCGCCTTTGGCGAACTGGCTCGGCATGTCGATGCGCATCTTGCGCGCCAGCACCTGCGGGTCGGCGAACACGTCCTCCAGCGTATTGATCGGCCCACCCGGGACGCCCGCGGCCTCGAGCTTGGCCAGCAGGTCGGCGCGCGAGATCTTCGCGGTCATCTCCATCATCGGCGGGATCAGCGTGGCGCGGTTGACCACGCGGCCCGCATTGGTGATGTAGCGTTCGTCCTTTGCCATCTCGGGCGCGCCGAGCAGCGCGATCAGGCGCGCGAACTGCGTGTCGTTGCCGCACGCGATGATGACGTGGCCGTCCGCCACCGGAAACACCTGATAGGGCACGACGGTCGGATGCGCGTTGCCCATGCGCTTGGGCACCTTGCCGCTGACGAGGTAGCTCGACGCCTGATTGGCCAGCACGGCGACCTGCGTGTCGAGCAGCGCCATGTCGATATAGCTGCCCTTGCCGGTGCCGTTGCGCTCGTTCAGCGCCGCCGTGATGGCGAGCGCCGAATAGATGCCGGTCATCACGTCCACGAAGGCAACACCGCCGCGCATCGGCTCGCCGTCGGGCTGGCCGGTGAGATCCATGATGCCGCCCATGCCCTGCACCAGCAGGTCATAGCCGGCGCGGTGCGAATAAGGGCCGTCCTGGCCGAAGCCGGTGATCGAGCAATAGATCACCTTCGGATTGCCCTTCGCCAGGCTGGCGTAGTCGAGCCCGAATTTGGCAAGCCCGCCGGTCTTGAAGTTTTCGATGACGACGTCCGAGCGCGCCGCAAGCTTGTGCACGATGCGCCGGCCGGCCTCGGTCTCGAAGTCGACCGCGACCGAGCGCTTGCCGCGGTTGCATGCGTGGTAGTAGGCGGCGCCGAGCTGGCTGCCGTCCGCGCCCTCGACGAATGGCGGGCCCCAGCCGCGGGTGTCGTCGCCCGCGCCGGTGCGCTCGATCTTCACCACGTCGGCGCCGAGGTCGCCAAGGATCTGCCCCGCCCAGGGGCCGGCCAGAATGCGCGCAAGCTCAAGGACGCGAACGCCGGCAAGCGGTCCGGACATGCTGTTACTCCGATTGATCCGCCGCGATCCGCGGCGCTAGGGATATAGGCCAAGTCCTACGGCTTCAGCCA
>JBBWZU010000287.1:0-8042 GCA_039649225.1 Hyphomicrobiales bacterium
TGGGCGAGATGGGCGCCGAGCAGCTGCTCGGCCAGGGCGACATGCTCTACATGGCGGGCGGCGGGCGCATCAGCCGCGTGCACGGGCCGTTCTGCTCCGACGAGGAAGTGGAGAAGATCGTCCGCCACATCAAGACGCAAGGCGCCCCGCAATACCTCGAAGCCGTCATCGTCTCGACCGAGCCGGACGAGGAGGGCGAGGACGGCGCGGTGTTCGACTCATCCGCGATGGGGCAGACCAACGACCTCTACAGCCAGGCGGTGGCCATCGTGATGCGCGATCGCAAGGCCTCGACCAGCTACATCCAGCGCAGGCTGCAGATCGGATATAATCGTGCCGCCTCGCTGATGGAAAAAATGGAACTCGAAGGCATCGTCGGCGCTGCCAATCACTCGGGAAAACGCGAGATTCTGGTCGGCGAAACCGAACATGCGACGTACTAGCTGTGCATGTCCTTTCTCGCAAAACCGGTACCCACCCCGGATCAAGTCCGGGGCAGGCTTTTTGCGGGACATGCATCGAGATCCGGCGGGCAGAAAGCATCCGGGTCGCGAAATCGCCACAGCCGCCAACTAGCTAGGCGGTTCGCGCGACCGACAAATAGCGGCGGTTTTGCCGGGCGGATCCGCAAGCGAAAGCGCGCAACGTTAATGAATTCGGCGCATGCTATGATCGGCGAAGTCAGTCCGTTTCGTCGATTCGCGCGCCAGGGTAGCGGAGAGCGATATGCGTAGCCCGGCCCTTCTTCTTGGCGTCTGCTTGCTCGGTTGCGGGCCGATCGCGGCTGCGGCCGAGCCCGTGCCGGTTCCGGTACCCGCCCCGAAGGCGAAAAGCGGCACCATGCCGCTGCCGCCGGCCGCCATCCCGAGCGGCAAGCCAAAGGCGCAAGCCCAGCTGGTGCCCGCGCAGTCGACCAGCAGCACATTGTTTCCGTTCAAGATTCCCGGATTTGGCTCGGGCCCCACCAACAATCTGGATGCCGGCCAGCGCGCGCTGGTGGATCGGGTCAACATCTACCTGATGAGCGTCCAGACGTTGACCGGCGACTTCGTGCAAATCGCGCCGGACGGCCGCCGCTCCGAGGGGAAAATCTACCTGCAGAAGCCCGGCCGCATTCGCTTCGAGTATAACCCGCCGAGCCCGATGGAGCTGGTGTCCGATGGGTCGTCCTTGGTGGTGCGCGACCGCAAGCTCGAGACGCAGGACCTCTACCCGCTGTCGCAGACCCCGCTGCGCTTCCTGCTCGCCGACCGGATCGACCTGACCAAGGACACAACCGTGATTGCGGTGTCGTCAGACGATACGTTCGTCAGCGTCCAGATCGAGGAAAAACAGACCCTCGGCGGCAGCCACAAGGTCTTGATGATGTTCTCCGCCAAGGACATGCAGCTCAAGCAATGGACCATCACGGATCCGCAGGGCTTCGACACCACGGTCGCGCTGTACAATCTCGACCCGACCAAGAAGCTCGATCCGGGCATGTTCAAGATCAATTACGAGCGCAAAGAGATCATTCAGTAGCCGCGCCGTTCCGCACTGCGGACTCGCTCGTCTTGCGGGTTTTCTGACGACGCCATATTGCTCGCTGAAGCGCTGGCTAAACTGGCGCACAGGGAGCGACACCATGATCTTCGCACGCCGCGGTCTCGCCGCGCTTGTCATCTCACTCGCGCTCAGCAGCAGCACTTTTGCGCAAAGCTGGCCGACCAAACCGATCCGCATGATCGTGCCTTACACGCCGGGCGGCTACACCGATTTCATGGCGCGCGCGGTCGGTCAGAAACTCTCCGAGGCGCTCGGCCAGCCGATCATCTTCGAGAACAAGCCCGGCGCCAATGCCATCATCGGCACTGACGTCGTCGCCAAGGCACCGCCCGACGGCTACACGATCGGCACCGTGATCGCGGCGCATGCCGTCAACGCGACGCTCAACCCGAAACTTCCCTACGATACGCTGAAGGATTTTTCCTACGTGTCGCTGATGAGCGTCGCGCCGCTCCTCATGATCGCGCATCCGTCATTGCCGGCGAGCAACATGAAAGAGCTGATCGCGCTCGCCAAGGCGAAACCCGGCGAGCTCAACTTCGCCTCCAGCGGCGTCGGCGCCGCCGCGCATCTGACGATGGAGATGTTCAAGTCACGCACCGGCATCACCATGCAGCACGTCCCTTACAAAGGGACTGCGGGCGCATTGCAGGACACCGTCGGCGGCCGCATCAATGTGATGTTCGATGTCGTTGGACCGCTGATGCCGCAGGTCCGCTCCGGCAACGTCAAGGCACTGGCGGTCACCGCGAAGGACCGCATTCCGGCCGCCGCCGAGGTGCCGACAATGGCCGAGCAGGGCGTGCCGGATTTCATCTCCGGCACCTGGGCGGGAATCATCGCGCCGGCCGGCACACCGAAGGAGATCGTCGACCGCATCGCCGCCGAGGCGAAAAAGGCGCTGGCCGATCCGGTGATGAGGGACAAACTCGCCGAGCAGGGCATCGTGGCGGTCGGCAATACGCCGGACGAATTCCGCGCCTTCGTCGCCGACGACGTTGCCCGCTGGGCCACGGTCATCAAGGACGCCGGGATCAAGGCGGAGCAATGAGGCGGCCAAATCACCGGAAGAAGGGCAGTCAGCGCTTGCACCATTCGCAGTGACGCAATAGTTCAGATCATCATGCCGCTCACTCTCACCACCTGGAACATCAATTCCGTCCGCCTGCGCATCGATCTGGTCGCCCGCTTCATCAAGGCGGCGCGCCCGGACGTCATTTGCCTGCAGGAGACCAAATGTCCGGATGACGCGTTTCCGCTCAAGCGTTTCAACCGGCTCGGCTACGTCCATTCGGCGCTGAACGGGCAGAAGGGCTATCACGGCGTCGCGGTGCTCTCGCGCCTGCCGTTCGACAGCGTGACGATCGACAATTACTGCGGCAAGACCGACTGTCGTCATGTGGCGGTCACGCTCGGCGAGAAGGCCGGACTGCGCGATCCCGTGACGGTGCATAATTTCTACGTGCCGGCCGGAGGCGACGAGCCGGATCCCGCCATCAACGAGAAGTTCGCGCACAAGCTTTCGTTTCTCGACGAGTTGCACGCGATGGAGAAGCTGCGCCCGAAAGGCGAGGAGCGCGCAATTCTGGTGGGCGATCTCAACGTCGCGCCGCTGGAGCACGACGTGTGGAGCCACAAGCAGATGCTCAAAGTGGTCTCGCACACCCCGGTCGAGACCGAGAAGCTCACGGCGTTTCAGAAAGCCGGCAACTGGGTCGACTCCATGCGCCAGCTGACCCCTGAGCCCGAGAAGCTCTACACGTGGTGGAGCTACCGGGCGATGGACAACTGGAAGACCGCCGACCGCGGCCGCCGCCTCGATCATGTCTGGGTCTCGCCGCAGCTCGGCGACCGCGTCTCGCGCATCGACATTGCCAAGCATGCGCGCGGCTGGGAGCGGCCGTCGGATCATGTGCCGGTAACGGCGGCAATTGAAACCTAGCAGAAGCCCGGCCGCCATTGCTGGCGTCCCGGCTGACAATACCATGCGATTGGGCGGCAACCGGGGGCGACATGGACAAATGGCTAAGGTGCGCGCTCGACTATATTCCGCGCTGGATCGAATTCCAGATGCAGGCCTCGCAGCAGCCGGGCTGCATCATCGCGATCGCGCATCGGGACAGCATCGTGCTGGAACGCGCGTTCGGCCATGCTAATCTGGCGACCAGCGAAGAACTCACGCCGCGCCACCGCTTTCGCGTCGCCTCGCATTCGAAAAGCTTCACGGCCGCCGGCATTTTGAAGCTGCGCGAGCAGGGCAGGCTCAAGCTCGATGACACCGCCGGACAATTCGTCGCCGACCTCCATCCAGCGGTCGCAAAAGCGGCCATCGCTCAACTTCTCTCGCACAGCGCCGGGCTGATCCGCGACGGCGACGACGCCGGGCAATTTCTCGATCGGCGGCCATTCTATGACGCGCGCGAGCTCAGCGCTGACCTGAAGAGGCCGCCGGTCATCGAGCCCAATTCGCGTTTCAAATATTCCAATCACGGCTACGGGCTGCTCGGCCTGATCATCGAGGCGATCACGGGCGAACCCTATCGCGCCTGGATCAAGCGCGAGATCGTCGATGCCGCGGGCCTCGGCGAAACGGAGCCCGACGTGCCATTGCGTCGCGGCTTGCCATTCGCACGCGGCCACAGCGGACGTATCGCGCTCGGCCGCCGCGTCGTCATCCCGGGTGACAATCCGACCCATGCACTCGCCCCCGCGACCGGATTTGTCAGCACGGCGGGGGATATCGCGCGTTATTTCGCGCAACTTTCGCCGGCCGCGCGCAAGAGCGTTCTCTCGGTCGCGAGCCGGCGCGAGATGACACGCCGGCAATGGCGCAATCCGAATACAAGCCCGGAGCAATATTACGGGCTGGGCACGATCAGCGGCTCGCTCAACGGATGGGACTGGTTCGGCCATTCGGGTGGTTTTCAAGGCTACATCTCGCGCACCTGCGTGTACCCGGGCCAAGATTTGACCATCTCGGTGCTGACCAACACGATCGACGGCTGGGCTCATCCGTGGCTCGACGGCATCGTCAGCATCCTGCAGGCGTTTGCGCGCAATGGCGCGCCAACACGCAAGGTGAGAGATTGGGGCAGCCGCTGGTGGAGTCTGTGGATCGCGGTCGATCTGGTGCCGATGGGCGACAAGGTGCTGGTAGCAAATCCGGGATTGATCAATCCCCTGGCAGATGCCGCGGAGCTCAAGATCACCAGCCGCACTGCTGGCCAGATCGCGCTCGCCGGCGGATTTGGCAGCCACGGCGAGCCGGTGAGTTGCGCGCGCACCAAGTCCGGCAAGATCACCTCGCTGAAAATCGCCGGAACGAAATTCTTGGCCGCCGACAAGATGGCGCATGAAATGGAAGCGCGCTACGGCAAGGCAAAGCCAAGCAAACCGCGAGACATACGATGACCGGTACAATCAATCTCGCCGAAAAGCTCGCAACCTTCTCGGATCACTGGTCGCCGCGCACGGTCGCGCAATTCAACAATTGCGACGTGATGGTCGTGAAGGTGCAGGGCGAATTCGTCTGGCACAAGCATGACGAGACCGACGACTTCTTCCTGATCCTCAAAGGCGAGCTCGACATCCAGATGCGCGACCGCACGGTCACGCTCGGTCCGGGTGAGCTGTTCGTGGTTCCGAAGGGCATCGAGCACCGGCCCGTGGCACGCGAGGAAGTGCACATGCTGCTGATCGAGCCGACCGGCACGCCGAACACCGGCGATAGAGCGACGGCGGCGACGCGAAAAGTGGTGTGAGACTTGTCGAGGGTTCGGCGATTGAAACGCGCCCCGCCCTGAGTTGTGGTCCGCTTTTAGTCTTGTGGTCCGATTCCGAATTATGAGCGGCCGATCTCGCCCGTCACGCATAAATTCAGCAGCGAAAGGCGCATTGGACCGCAGTAAATCCTGAACCTCTGGGCCAACTTCCGCGACCAATACGTTGCACCCATGGAATGGGGCCAGGGAGGATTGCAATGCGCTCCAACCTTCGCGCTATCGGCCTTGCCGCTCTCGCCGTCGTTTTGCCCCTCGCCGCAAGCGGCATGGCCAGCGCCCAGAGGATCAATTACGGCGGCCAAGGGCCAAGCGACGTCAGCGTGTTCTACTTCGACGTGCCGTCAGGCACCCAGCTTCTGCTTGTCAACCAAGTCAATGGCGCTGAGATCGCGTCAGGAGTGGGCGCTCTGAGCGGAACCGGATTGATCAATGTCCCGTTCACTCCGCTCCCCGCGGGCCCCGGGCAATACTATGTGCGGGCTCGCAATGCCGGTCAGTGGGTCGGGCAGACGGTCATGTTCTACGTTCTCATTCCTTGAAGGTGCCGCCGGCGCCGCGGAAATTCTTCACCGACTTCCAGATCAGGAAAATGAAGATCGCCAACACCACGGTCTGCGCGATCAAGAAAGGCGGCTCGGGATTGTCCGGAGCGTTCGGCGCAAGCGCGTGCAGCGCCGGCACTTTCAGGAACAGCTGTGTCACCAGCACGAAGAAATTCAGATACACGGCGAGCCCTATCGTCACCGCATAGATCCAGCGCCAGGCGCCGGCGAACTTGAAGACGTATTGCCCGAGCACGACGAGCGCCAGCAGGACCAGCGAGATGATGGCGGTGATGTGCGAGGGAAGCAGCTTGGTGAACGGAAAGATGAAACCGGTCACGTCTGTGGCGATCATGGTGATGAGGAAGGTCAGCGTCCAGACATCAGGCCGCCGGTTCTTGACCAGCATCATCATCACGCATGCGCCCGCGACAATCGCCACGAGGCTGAGAATGGTATGAAACGCAGTGAAAGGCGTTGCGAACATGATCGATCCCCCTACGCGGCGCCCGTGCCGGCGCCATTGCGATGATCCGCAATCATCGCACCCTGAAACCATTCTAGTCCGGTGGTACGACGGAACCTAGTCCGTCATTGCGCAAACCTGATCCGAATCGCTCGGGACGCTAGTCATCATCGCCAAGGCTGCGGCGCGCGCCCCAGTCCTTCAGAATCGCCGCCATCTCGTCCGCGACGAAAAAGCGCGCGCTGTCCCGGTCATAGCCTTGCGTGAGCAGCGCGTCGTATTCGGTGAAGACGTGGCGCACATAGGCGACCAGCGACAACCACGCGGCGGTTTCGGGCGATGCGCTCTTCAGCCCTTCGCTATCGAGCGCGTGATCGACGATCGCGCCGAACTCGTGGGCCGGAATGCGTGGCGCAAGATGACGCAGCGCGGATTCGATGGCCCGGCGGCGCGGCGGAAAGACCACGCTCACTTGCGCGCGGGTTCGCCGGCCAGGTGGGCGCGCACCTTGGAGAATTCGCGCGCGGTCTCGTTCACCCGCACCGCCAGCGCATCGCGCATGCGCACCGCAGCATCCGGATAGCCTTCGAGCATTTTCAGGAACAGTTGGCGGGTGATCCGCACGACGCTCGAGGGCTCGCGCGCCGTCGCGGTCGCGCCGCGTTTGGCTTCGGTCAGAAGCGCAAGCTCACCGATCAGCGTGCCGGGCCCGACCACCCGCGTCTCGGCGTTGCGGCTATTGCGCGAAACCAGATCGAACGAGCCTTCCTGCACCACATAGGCGCCGTCGGCATCTTCGCCCTCGCCGAACAGCGACATTCCCTCGTGGATATAACGCGCCTCCGAGCCGATCGCCAAAATGCGCAACGCGTCGCGGCCGAGAAGCGAAAGCGCCGGAACGCGCTGCAGGAACGCGATATCGTCCTCGATGGTCATCGGCCAATTCGTATCACATTTACCCTGTCCGGCGCGCCAAATGCGGCGCGAGGTTAAGGCCGAACCCTACGGGATAAGCTTGTACCCCCCGCCTTCGGTCACCAGGATGCCGGGCGCGGAGGCGTCTTTCTCGACCTTCTGGCGCAGCCGGTAGATATGCGTTTCCAGCGTATGAGTGGTGACGCCGGAATTGTAGCCCCAGACCTCCTGCAGCAGCACCTCGCGCGACACCGGCCGCTGCCCGGCCCGGTAAAGATAGCGCAGGATCGCAGTTTCCTTCTCGGTCAGCCGGACCTTGTTGCCCTTCGGGTTGAGCAGGAGCTTGGAACTCGGCCGGAACGTATAGGGCCCGATGGTGAATACCGCATCCTCGCTCGCCTCGTGCTGGCGCAACTGGGCGCGGATGCGCGCCAGCAGCACGGCGAAACGAAACGGTTTGGTGATGTAGTCGTTGGCGCCGGAATCAAGACCAAGGATGGTGTCGCTGTCGGTATCGTGGCCGGTCAGCATGATGATCGGCGCCTTAAAGCCGTTCTTGCGCAGGATGCGCACCGCCTCACGACCGTCGACGTCGGGCAGGCCGACATCCATGATGACGAGGTCGATATGGCCGTTGCGGGCCATCTGCACGCCCTTGGTACCGGTATCCACCGAGGTCGCCTCGAACTCTTCGTGTAGCGCAAGCTGCTCGACCAGCGCCTCGCGCAGCTCGGTGTCATCGTCAACGATCAGGATCTTGCGGGCATTCGACATGGGTCCCACTCCGGGGGG
>JBBWZU010000310.1:0-8769 GCA_039649225.1 Hyphomicrobiales bacterium
TCAAGAAGATGTACATCCTGCGCCGCATCCTCAATCCGATGGGCACCATGGATGCGATCGACTTCCTGCTCGACAAGCTGCGCAGCACCAAGACGAACGGCGAGTTCTTCGATTCGATGAACGCGTAAGGCGATCCGCGCACGCACTATCGTTATTTGTCCCGGAACTTGCCGCGAGGATGCGTCGGCGCCTCGACGCGGAGTTCCGGCGCGCGCGATCGAGGGCTGCAAAGTCGTTTTCTTCCTGGTGAGCGAACCGCTGGCGCTTCAATCCTGACTAATAGGACTTAGGGGCCGTTCGCGATCAGGAGCATTCAGATGGGTAAGGAACCGCAGCGGACCGACTATTATCCCTCAGAGGTCTATGCGCGTCACGTCAATGAAGCGCTCAAGCGCGGTGACAAGACCTTCGGTGATGCCCACACGTATCTGGTCGATTTCGATTCCAACTTCGACCAGTTCGTTGCCAATGTGGCGTTTGGGTTACGCCACTACGTCACCTATCGCAGCGACGGAGGACGATACGCGCGCGGGCTTGTGCGCGACTCCGAGGAGATCAAAGAGATTCACAAGCAGTTTCTGAAATCCTCGCCTGCAAAGGGTTCCAAGCTCCGTCTGAAGGCGACGTTAGGCCGGCGCAAAAGCCCAATTGCAACCGAGCGCTGGGCGCTGCTCGTTCACTTTGCCGCGGATATCATGACGTTTGACAAGGACGAGGGTGAGCACATCGAGGCTTCGCCCGACGTTGCGGACAAATCGCGGAAGAATTTGACCGAGAAGGTGCTGCACCAAGCTGTCCTCGTCGCGCAAAACATCGACAGGCAAAACCACAATCAGGGTGATCGACTCATGAAGGTGGTGAAGATGGCCGACCGTCTCGGATATCCTCGCTGTCTGGATCTCTGGTACTACGCTTCGGACCATGTTCGCATTTATTTCGATATACACACGACGAACGAATTTCGGCGCAAGATGACGGCGCAAACCGGCGGCAAGTTTCCGTTCGACGGATGGATAACTCAGTCGTCGCCGGAGGGATGGAGGCATTTTCCATTCAAGAAAATGATCAAGCAGTGTGCGGGACAGGATGCGGACAGATGCCACGCCTTCATCAACAATGCCTTGCTGGAATTGGATAGCAACACCATGGGTGCGATCCATCACACCAACCGTGTTGATGCTCAGTACGGGCTTGGAGGCGCATCGGCATTGGGTCCTTTGGCCGAGGAGTTCAAGAATCATCTGTTCGAGATGCAGGCCTCGGTTGACAACGTGCTTTCGGCGTACAAGCAATGAGGCTAGGCGGCCTATGGCCGGCTTGAAGATCGTTGGCGGATCATTCGCAATTCGTTGTCACCGAAGCACGCTGGCCCGATGATCGCGCGACCGTCGCGGCACGACGGCGGTCACGTCGTTCACCAGCAGTGCGCCGAGTTGCGTGCAATCGCCATCGATCGCGTAGGTCTTCACGATGGTCTTGGCGGCGCGCGCCGGCGCGCAGTTGCGACCCATCCCGTATCGCTGGTCCACTCCGGTGCCCGCTCGGTCGTAGTGCAAGTGGACCTGCGATCGAATCTTACCAGCGCGACCAACCTGGATCATAGGCGTCATACTGCGCCTGCAAGGCAGGCACGAGCTTGACCTCCTGCCGATAGGACGCGGCCAGCGCCTTTTTTCGCGCGTCGGCGGCGGTGACGATGTCGCCGGCAAGTTTCTTGAGCGCGGCATCCGGAAATTCGATTCCATCGAGTTGCTTGGTCACGCGATCAAGCCAGGCGATGCGCTCAATCCGTCCGGAGTCGATGCCCTTCTTCAGATCAGTGAGGTATTCGCCGAGTTGAATGCGGCGCTGGAATTCGAGCCGATCCTTGTCGGCGGCTCGGGTCAATGCGCCGGTATGTGCAGGGCCCGCCATACCGGCTGCGAGCGTGCCAATGACCTCTTTGATCACCAGGTTTCGTGTTTCCACATATTGAGCCATCGATGAGTCGGCGTTTTCGTTGCTGAACTCGGCTGCCGGGATCGACGAGATCATGCTCATCAGTCCGGGCGATTGCATGACGATCAGCGTGAGGCCGCCCCTCGTATAGGCGAGCGGATGGGACGCAAACGCCGCTTCCCGAAGCGCCTTCTCGGCGACGCTGGCGAGCGTCCCTTTCTGGTAGCGCTCGACGATGTATTGGCTCAGATAGGTCTGAAGAAGAATTGTGGTCCGATGCACCCATGCTTTGGCTCGGGCATCGCGCGAAAGCGTATCATTGGTGTTAAACAGGACGCAGTATTTCTTGCCATACGCGATGGGATATCCGGTGTCGCCAAACGGACCGAGATATTTGTCGATCTCCTCGTAGTAGGTCCACGGATTCGTGCTCCGCGGATGTCCCTCGGTAATCGCGAGGAGCCAGTCACTGAGCGCCTTGACGCGATCCGGGGTCGGCTTGGAGTCCTTGGGCGGAGGCGCATTCGGATTCGAGATGCGTGCAGGCTTGTCGTCGATCGCTTTCTTGAGGACCAGCCAGGTTCCGGAGCCGATGACACCGTCCTTGGCCAGCGGCGGGTGCCCGGATTGAAATCGCTCGACCTTGTGCGCAAGACGCGCCTCGCCGGCACCGGCCGACGGCTCGCCAAGCAAAGCGCCGATTTCGGCAAGCCACTTGTCCCAGCCGAGTGCGCGCGCTTGTCCTGGATTTGCCCGTACGGCATGTCTGAGCTGCGGTTCGGTGAGCATGAATTCCTCCGCACGAGGGCAGGTCGATGTTGCCAAGTCACGCGCAGACACGCTGCCGCATCGGCGGCGGGCCGTCGCTTCGATGCTGCAGGTGTGCCAGAAAGGTCGCTCATCGCTGTGATGTCGGTCACAGTCCGGGAACAGCCGTAGTCACATTCGTTTGAGATGATCTGAGATGATGCCGAGCTCCATCCGTATCTCCGAAGCGCGCTGGCCCGATGACCGCGCGACAGTCGAGGCTCTGTTTCGCGAATACATGTCTTCGTTGACCGAAGACATCAGCTTCCAGAATCCCGAGGATGAACTTGCCGCCCTGCCGGGCAAATATGCGCGGCCGGGCGGCGTCGTGCTGATCGCGTGGGATGGCGGACAGGCGGCCGGCGCGATCGCGTATCGCATGTTCGAACCCGGCGTCGCGGAGATGAAGCGGCTCTACATTCGGCCAGCCTATCGCGGCCGCGGGCTTGGACGGGAACTTGCAAACGAGCTGATCGATGATGCGCGCAATTGCGGCTATCGCACGATCATGCTCGATACGCTCGAATCGATGAGCGCGGCACGCGCGCTCTATCGCGATCTCGGCTTCGCGCCGGTCGAGCCCTATTACGACAATCCGCTGCCCGGCGTGATGTACATGGCGCTGGACTTGGGCGAGTAGCCGCTACTTATACAGCCGCACGCTCTTCACCCGCGAGGACAGCGCCAGCCCGTCGAGACACGCGGCCGGTTCGCCCGGCACGCAGGCGGTGACGTCGTTGACGAGCAGCGCGCCGAGCTGCGCGCAATCGCCGTCGATCGCGTAGGTCTTCACGATGGTCTTGGCGGCGCGCACCGGCGCCATATCGAAGATGATGCGCCGATAGACCGCGCCTTCGGTATTGAACATCGCGAAGTCGAGCTTGAGGCTGTCGAGGCTTTGCGGGCTCTTGTTCTCGATCACGAAAGTCAGGCGGCAGCGGTTCTCCGCCGTTTCGATCGCGTTCAACTCGAGGCGCACCATGTCGTCGGCCGCGCGGGCCGGTGCGTGCACGAACGGCAATGCGCACAGAGCGAACAGAAGAACACCACGCATCGTTTCCTCCGCCGATGACGTCAGTCCCATCGTAGTGTTAGCCATCGGGTGCCATGCGCACAATCGATTTGGTTCTTGCGGTTTGGTTTTTGAATGGCTGTAAAATGACGCAGATGCGAAGCCGCTCAACCGCGCATCGCCGCGACGGCGCCGGCCAGGGCTTCGGGTTCCATCACCGGCAACGAACAGCGCGCGCCGACGCAGACGAACGCCGCGCCGTCTGATGCGGCGGAGATCTTGTCGCGCGCCGGATGCGATGCCGGCAGTGTATCTGCGGCCGGGGCGCGCAGCACGATGCGGTCGAGGAACGGAAGCTTGAATGCGGCGGCGAGCAGCGCGTCCGCGCGCGTGCCGGTTCCGGTCACGACGATCTCGGCACCGCGCAGGCGCAGGTCGAGCGCGTTGAGCAGCGCCGCATGGCCGATGAGATTTTCCCCCGCCGCGCTCAGCACACCCTCGAACAGCCGGTCGGCCTTCTCGCGCCATGCATCATCGCCCGCCAGGACCGCGAGCCGCGTGAGGTTTCCGGCCGCGATCGCGTTCGGATTCGGCGTGGCGTCATCGTTCGTCGCGGCCGGCCGCACAACCAGACCTTCGGCATCATCCGCAGTGAGGAAGTAGCCGTTGTTGTCCGGGTTGGCATAATGCCGGTCGAGCGCCCCCTGCCAGGTAACCGCCTGATCGAGATAGCGGCGTTCGCTTGTGGCCTCGTAGAGCGCCAGCGCGGCCTTGATCATGCAGGCGAAATCCGACGCAAGGCCCGGATAGAGCAGTTTACCGGCGCGCCAAGAATGACCGAGCCGATGACCGAGCCGCTGGCCGAGCTCTTCACCCTTGGCCATCGACGACGCGACGAAGCCGAAGGCGCGCGCCGCCATGGCGATCCAGTCGGTTTCGCCCAGCAGCGCCCCGCCATTGGCGAGCGCCGCGATCATCAGCCCGTTCCAGTCCGCCAGAATTTTGTCATCGAGGCCGGGCCTGACGCGTTTTTCACGTTGTTCCAATAACTTACCGCGCAGCAAGGCCAGCCGGTGACTTGCCGCGATATCCACAGGGTCAAACTCCGGATAGCTCGTTAAGCGATTGAGTCGATTGAGGATGTTGTGGCCCTCGAAATTCCCCTCCGGCGTCACGTCATATTGCGCTGCAAAATAAGCGGCGTCCTCGGCTCCCAGCACCGCCTCGATCTCGGCCAGCGTCCAGACATAGAACTTGCCCTCTTGGCCTTCCGAATCGGCATCGAGCGAGGCCGCGAACGCGCCTTCGGGTGTCATCATCTCGCGCCTGAGCCAGTCGACCGTTTGGCGCGCCCGCTCGAGGAACAGCGCCTCACCGGTGCGGGCATGCGCGGTTGCCAGGAGTTCCAAAAGCTGCGCGTTGTCGTAGAGCATTTTTTCAAAATGCGGCACCAGCCAGCGCTCGTCGGTCGCGTAGCGCGAGAAGCCGCCGCCAAGATGATCGTAGATGCCGCCTTCGCAGATATGCGCGAGGGTCAGCAGCACCCGCCCGTAGAACGCCGGCGCGGCCGTCCGTGTCGGGCTCTCCTCGCCGGGCGCCCGGTCGCCGGCCCGCCACAGCAATTCGAACAGCGCGCATTGCGGGAACTTCGGCGCCCCGCGCAGGCCGCCGTTTTGCGGATCGATCGCGCGCGCAATTCCGTTCGCCGCCCGGTCGAGCTCGGCGAGGCCGACGACCACTTTGCCGGCGGGACGCGCCTTCTCGTTCAATCGCTCCATCAGGGCATTGCGGTTTTTGGCGATGCGGTCCGGCTCCTCGGCGAACAGGCGCGCGAGCTCGTTCAGAACATCGACAAAGGCCGCGCGGCCATAGCGCGCCTCCTTGGGAAAATAAGTGCCGCCCCACACCGGCTCGCCCGCGGGCGTCAGGAACATCGTTAGCGGCCAGCCGCCCTGCTCGCCGAGCAGATGCAGCGCATTCATGTAGATCTGGTCGATGTCCGGCCGCTCCTCGCGGTCGACCTTGATGTTGACGAACAGGTCGTTCATCACGCGCGCGGTCGCCTCATCCTCGAAGCTCTCGTGCGCCATCACGTGGCACCAGTGGCACGCCGCGTACCCGATCGAGAGCAGGATCGGCTTGTTCGCCCGCTGTGCCTCGGCCAGCGCCTCCGGTCCCCACGCCCACCAGTCGACCGGATTGCGCTGGTGCTGCAGCAGATAAGGTGAGGTTTCGGCGGCGAGGCGGTTGGTGTGGGCCGTGGACGACGACATGAGCGGCCTCGATCTGTGTGACGACAACGCAGCAGGCGTCGAAAAGATCGCGCCACTATGGCTTGCGCGCCTTGCATGCCAGGGCGCATGCCGAATGCGTGATGCTGCCATCCGGTCCGGCCGGCAGGGTCTCGCGCATCAGATCGCGCAATCGCGTGCGCTGCGCGTCATCGAGTTTGGCGACCGTTCGGCCGGGCGGCGAGAACGGCAGTGTCTGCACCTCCCAATAGGCGTCGAAATTTTCGAAGCTGCGGGTCACTTCGATCTCGGTCACCGCGATGTCGACGAAGCCGGCGGATTGCAGGCTCGCCCGCAGGCCTTCCGGGGAAGCTTCGGGCACCAGCGGCGAGGTCAGCATCTCGGCGCCGAGCTGCCTCACGCCGTGCATCATCGGTGCATAGGGCGCAAAGTCGGTGGTGGCGGTGCGCTTCCAGGTGTAGCCGCCGATCAGACCACCGGGCTTGAGCACGCGCTTCATTTCGGCGAATGCCCGCGCGCGATCCGGAATGAAGTGGAAGACAAGCGCCGAAGCCACGACGTCAAACACGTTATCGCCGAGCGGCATATCCATCGAGTCGGCGATTTCGAAGGTCAGGCCAGGAAACATCTTGCGCGCGTAGTCGATCTGCGCGGGCGACGGATCAATGCCGACAATCGACTGTGGCGCGCAGCGGCGCAGGATCAGCCCGCTGAACGCGCCGGTGCCGCAGCCGACGTCGAGCCATTGCGCGCCTGCGGGCGGGTCAAGCCAGACGAGATATTTCTCGCCGATGGCGCGGCTCCAGCGCCCCATGAACCGCTCGTAGTCGTCGGCCGCGTCGAAGTTGATTTTCACTTCGGCCATGAGGCTCTCGCTCCCGCGTCTGTCGGGTCGGCCGGCCGAGCGTAGCCCGGATGGAGCGCTAGCGAAATCCGGGGTGTTGGTGCTTCACGCCGCGCGGCTATCGCCCGTCAACCCCTGCGCCAAACCTTCGATGCGTACGCCATCCTTTTCGGCCGACCATTGGCCTTCGGCTTCATCATCGAGCGCAACCGTGATGTGCCAGCCGTTCTGGTTCCGAAATGAGATTTCGTAACCGTCGCCGGCTTCGACATAGTGGCAGCGATATTCCGTCGGCCGGTCCGGCAGCAAGACTTCGGATTCGCGGCTCTGAAATAGTTCCGCGGTGACGCACATGTTCATGAAGATGCAGAAGCGCTCCGGCGCAACCGGCGCCGCCAAGCCGAGCATCGCGATCGGCATGCCTTCGTGGTTCTGGAAGACGACACTGTTCATGAGAAACTCCCGAGACGCAGATCAGGTGGTCGCGGGAGAGGGGCGGGAGGTTCAACGGCGCAGAGGTGGCTAGCGCGGCGTGACGCAAGGAATGGTCTGGCGGCCGTGGCGGCGATAGACGTGGAAGTCCGAGTCGGTTGTGAGCAGCACGGGATCGGATAGGATCTCGGCCATCCGGACCAGGCAAGCGTCCGCGAGACTCATCGGAACGTCGGCGTATTTTTTGAGAAGCTTGATAACGTCGTCTAGATTTTCGTTTATCTGAAAGCTGCAGACGAGGGCGTGACGTCGAAGAAGCTCGATCAGCTGCGGCGTACCCGACACGCCGAGAGTGTAGAAAGCCTCCGAGAGTGCCGGCTCGCACGTTCGCCAGGGGCGCGGAAACGCAGAAGCCTGCGTGGCGGCCCAACGGTGATTGCTATCTCGGCGATTGAGGAGCGCGACGAGGAAACTTGCATCAGTGAGAACGTTTGCGGCCATAGCCGGCTCTCAGATAGCGCTTGATATTCGTGCTGAGATCGGCAGGCAGACCATCGACCGAGCCGATAAGGTCGGCAATGTCATCGAGGGATGCTGGCCGCGGGAGTGTGGCAGACGCCAACCGATCGCGCACGACGTCGGATTTCGTCACCTGGCGCGCACGCGACTCCGCCTCGATCTCAGCCACGAGTGTGTCGGGCAATCTGACGGTAAGGGTTTTCATGTCGGGATTGTATTACGCAGATGGCAGCTACGCAAGACAACGGCAGCAGCCAGGCGTCGCCGATCGAAAGCAGAATCGGCCGGTCGGTGCCCGCCGTTTGGGTGGGCTTGGTCACGGCGCTTATGCTGGGCGTCCACAACGAGGTTTGCGAACCGAGGGAGACGGTGCGATGGCGGTGGTGCGATACATCGTGAACGAGGTGGACGCAGCGGTCGCGTTCTATACGCAGCAGCTGGAGTTCGGGCTGAAGCAGCAGTTTGGGCCGAACATCGCGATCGTCGAGCGGGACGGTTTGACGCTGTGGGTCCGCCGGACCGGGCGCGTCTGCGTCGCGTCCGATGCCGGACGGACGGCACCCCGAGCCGGGCGCCTGGAACGGATTTGTCATCGAGGTCACCGACCTCGCCGAGCGCGTCGACGACATGCGCCGGCACGGCGTGCGGTTTCGCGACGACATCGTGGCCGGGCCAGGCGGCAAGCAGATTTTGTGCGAGGACCCGTCTGGAAATGTCGTGGAGTTATTTGAGCCGGCCTAGCGCACTCCGGACAATGAGAGGGGCCTGACGGACAAGCCAGCGAAACTCGGATTTTGCTCGCGCGCCATCCGGGGTTACATCCTCTCCCATGCCACCAGCCCGCCACACCATCTTTGCGCTCTCCTCTGGCCGCCTGCCGGCCGCGATCGCGGTCGTGCGCATCAGCGGCCCTTCGACGCGCGCGGCGCTCGAGACGCTGATCGCCAAGCTGCCAGAGCCGCGCC
>JBBWZU010000313.1:0-12655 GCA_039649225.1 Hyphomicrobiales bacterium
CGGCACGGTGCGAGCGCTCGCGGTCACCGGCGAGCGTCGTTCGCCGGCATTTCCGGATCTGCCGACCGTCGCGGAAGCCGGGGTTCCGGGTTACGCGGCGCCGACCTGGAGCGGCGTGATCGGACCGGCCGGCATCCCGAGGCCGATCCTCGAGAAGCTCAACGCGGCGATTAACCGTGCGATCAAGACGCCGGCGTTCCAGGCGCGCTTTGCCTCCATCGGAGATGACCCGGCCGGTGGTACGCCTGAGGAGTTCGCCGCGGCGAACCGCAGCGACTCGGCGAAATGGACCGAGGTTGTGCGGCGATCCGGCGCGAAGCTGGATTAGGTTTCCAGCGCGCACGCGATGAACTGCGCGGCGCGCGCGATGGCCGCATCCGCGCTCGGCAGCGAGCCGGCGAGCAGTTGGAACGCGTGCCAGCGGTTTGGGACTATTTCGCAGCGAACATCGCAGCCGGCGGCGAGAAGCGCGTCGTACGTTCGCAAAGCTTGATCATAGAGCAGGTCATCCGATCCCGCCTGGATCAGTGTTGGCGCGAGCCCGTTGAGGTCGCCGCGCAGCGGCGAGGCGAGCGCAGACGTCGCGGGCTTGCCCGCGAGGTAGTGGTCGGCGCAAACCAGCAGCCAGTCGGCGCGCAGCATGGAGTCGCGCGGAGCACGGTCCGGGATCGCGGCCGGCGAAAGGTCGGTCCACGGCGAGAACAGCACCACCGCGGCCGGCGCGGCGATCCGCCGCTCTCGCGCGCTGAGCGCGGTGGCGAGCGCGAGCCCCGCGCCGGCCGAGTCGCCCGCGATGATGACGGGGCCGGCTGCACGCAGACTTTGCAGGCACGCGAGCGCATCCTCGAGTGCCGCCGGAAACGGATGCGCGGGCGCAAGGCGATAATCGGCGGCGAACACCGCAAGGCCTGCCGCATGCGCCAGATGCGAGGTGACGGCCCGATGGGTCCTGTGCGAGCCGATGCAGTAACCGCCGCCATGCAGATAGAGGATCGTGGCGCGGCGCGCGATTGCGCCGCCCGGCCGCATCCATTCCCCAGGCACACCACCCTCAACGCCGGCCTGGCGCTCGATGCCGGCGCGCTGGTGGGTGAACCGCGCAAGCTGGCGCATCCACCAGCGTTGCCAGGCAAACGATGTGCGCGGCGAAAGCGCAGGTCTCCAGGCGATACGCGTGCCAAAGCGCAGCACCGCCGCCGCGATTTTTTCGTGCGCGCCGGCCGGAACGAAATCGGCGCTATCGGACCGCATAGTCGGCCCAGTTCGGCGCGCGGGTCTTGAGACGAAACTCGAATGTGTAGCCGGGCCAGTTGGTGGTGTTCCTGCCATCCGCCGTCAGGTACCAGCTGGAGCAACCCTTGGCCCAGACGGTGTGCCGCAAGCGCTGCTGCAGCCGCGCATTGAATCGGTCCTGCACGTCCTGCTTGACCGCGATGCTGCGCGCACTCCGCAACCGTCGCAGGCAGGCAACGACATAGCGGATCTGGCTTTCGAGCATGAATATGATGGAGTTGTGCGACAGATTGGTGTTTGGCCCGTACAGCATGAAGAAGTTGGGAAAGCCCGCGACGGTCATGCCGAGATAGGCTTCGGCGCCATTGCGCCATGCCTGGTGCAGATCCCGTCCGCCGACGCCCGTGATCGTCATCGGCACGAGGAAATCGGTCGCCGCAAAGCCGGTGCCGAAGATGATGCAGTCGAACTTTCGTTCCGTGCCGTCCGCCGTGATGACGGCATCGCGGCGGATCTCGCGGATGCTTTTTGTCACCAGCTCGACATTGCGACGATCGAACGCCTGAAAATAATCGTTCGAGAGCAGGATGCGCTTGCAGCCGATCCGATAGTCCGGAACAAGGCGTGTCCGGACGTCAGGATCATTGACGCCTGTGCGCAGATGGCGGCGGAAGGCCGGCCGCTTCACCTTCAGGGCGGAAGGGAAGCTTACGAACGCGAAAGCCGTAACCTCGTGCTTGAGATACTGAACCATTCGGCTGAACCACAACGCGCCCGGAATGCGCCGGAACAGTGCGAGTTGCCAGCCGGCATAGAGCTTGTCCGGTTTCGGCAGCACATAGGCGGCGGAGCGCTGGAACACGGTGAGCTGCTCGGCCAGCGGCGCGATCGCCGGCACGAACTGGATCGCGCTCGCACCGGTGCCGATGACGGCGACGCGCTTGCCGGCGAGATCGACATCGGATCGCCATTGCGCCGAATGGAAGGCCGGTCCGGTAAAGTCCGCGAGGCCCGGTAGCGTTGGAATGGCCGGCTTGCCGAGTTGTCCGGTCGCAGTGACCAGCGACTGCACCTCGAAGATGGTGCCGGCGCGCGTGCGCACGATCCAGTGGTTCGAGGTCTCGTCCCAGCGCGCCTCTACGACCTCGGCGCCGAACCGGATATGTGGCAGGAGCCCATATTTGCGCGTGCAATCGATCAGGTAGTCGAGAATATCGGCTTGATCGGCGTATTTGCGCCGCCAGTCGGCGCGCGGCTCGAACGAGAATGAATAAAGATGTGACGGCACATCGCAGGCCGCGCCCGGATAGCGGTTCTCGCGCCAGACCCCGCCGGCCGAATCGGATTTTTCCAGAATGACGAAGTCATCAAGGCCAGCCGCCTTGAGCTTGACGCCGAGCCCGATCCCGCCGAAGCCCGCGCCGATGACGACAACGCGCGTCCGCACCGGCTCGCCACTGGCTCTCGTTTCTCCCAGGCCCATGGTCAGACCTTGTGCCCGCTCGCCGGCGGAACTTCAATCTGTGTCAACTTGATCGGCCGGTTGCCGGGTGGTTATTGGCGGCATGAGGATCATCCGCGGCAGACGAGCGATGGTGACCGGGGCGGCGAACGGCATCGGCCGCGCGATCGCGCTCGCGCTGGCCGCGGAGGGCGCGGATCTCTTCCTCGTCGATATCGATAGCGACAATCTTAACGCCACCGCCGAGGGTGCGCGCGGCTACGGCGTCGAGGTGGTCACCCTCGCCTGCGATCTGACCGAGCCCGCACAGGTCGACGCCGCCGTTGCGCGCGTTGGCGCATGGGGTGGCCTCAACATCCTGATCAACAATGCCGGCCTTGCCTATTACGGCCCGACCCATCTGATGACCGATGCGCAGTGGAACGGGATCATGGCGGTCAACCTTCTGGCGCCGATCCAGCTGGTCCGCGCCTTGCTTCCGACGCTGCTGGCCGCAGACGAGGCGCACATTCTCAACATGTGCAGCATGTTCGGGCTCACCACCTGGCGCAAGACTCTCGCCTACCAGACCACGAAGTTCGGGCTGGTCGGGTTCACGGCCGGGCTGCGCGCCGACTATTGCCGCGATCATTTCGGCGTGACGGCGCTCTGTCCGGGTTTCGTACAGTCGGCGCTGGTCGAGGACTATGCGGCCGGCGAGCCGCACAAGCGGCGCAGCGTGCCGCGCTGGATCTGTACGACGCCGGAAACCGTCGCCACGCGGGCGATCCGCGCGATCCGGAAGAATCAGGGCATGGTGGTGATCACGCCGCCCGCGCATCTGTGGTGGCGGCTGGGGCGCTTTTTCCCCGGGCTGGTCGACTGGCTGATTCGCGAAGGCTGGCGCCGCCGTCCGCGCGTCACGCCGTAGCGGCTTATCCCGCCGCGGCTTGCGCGGGCTTGAACGCTGTCTGCTGCATGCGGTCGGTGATCGCCTCGGCCGGTGCCGGCTTGCCGAAGCGGAAGCCCTGCAGCGCATGCACGCCGGCGGCGCGCAGGAACAATTGCTGCTCGGCGGTCTCGACGCCCTCCGCCGTCACCTTCATGCCGAGGCCGCGGCCGAGGCTGACGATCGCATGCACGATCGAGGCCGCATCCGCGGCCGACTCGATCGAACGCACGAACGAACGGTCGATCTTGATGCGATCGAACGGAAAGCTGCGCAGATACAACAGGCTCGAATAGCCGGTGCCGAAATCGTCGAGCGCGAAGCGCACGCCGAGCGCCTTGAGCCGATGCATGGCTTTCTCGGCGTCTTCGACATTGCCGAGCAGCGTGGATTCGGTCAGTTCCAGCTCGACGCGATGCGGGTCGATGCCGGTTTCGGCCAGGATGCGCTCAATCACCTCGGCGAAATCCTGGCGGCGGAATTGCAGCGGCGAGACGTTGATCGCGACGGTGAGGCCGGCCCACGACTTTGCCTCCAGGCATGCCTTGCGCAGCACCCATTCGCCGAGCGGAATGATCAGCTCGCTGCCCTCGGCGATCGGGATGAAATCGGTCGGCGGCACGTTGCCGCGCGAGGGATGATTCCAGCGGCAGAGCGCCTCGACGCCGATCATCTTCTCGCCATTGGCATTCATGATCGGCTGGTAGGCGACCGAGAGGCCGTCTTCCTTGATGGCGGTGCGCAGGTCGACTTCGAGCTGCTTACGCTCGCGCAGGTCCGCGTCCATATTGGCGTCGTAGATGCATGCGCGGCTACGGCCTTCGTTCTTGGCGCGGTAGAGCGCGACGTCGGCCCGGCGCATGATGTCGGCGGCATCGTTGGTGCGGCGGTCGATTACCGCAATGCCGATGCTGGCGCCGACCAGCAGCGTATGGCCGTTGATCGAATAGGGCGCGCGCAGGACGGAGATCAGACGGTCGGCGAAAGCTTCGATCGCTTCGTGGTTCGGCGCCTCGCTGGTGATGATGGCGAACTCGTCGCCGCCGAGCCGTGCCACGAGATCCTCGTGCCGCACCGCGTTGACGAGGCGTTGCGCGACGACGCTGATCAGTCCATCGCCGATGTGATGGCCGAGCGTGTCGTTGATGTCCTTGAAATGGTCGAGATCGATCGCCAGTACGGCCGCATTGGTGTCGTCGCGATGGGTGTCGGCGAGCACGGCGGCGAGACGTTCGCCGAAATAGGTGCGGTTGGGCAGGCCGGAAAGGGGATCGTGCATGGCGAGGTGACGCAGCCGGTCCTCGCCCTCCGCGATCTTGACGGCGCTGCGGCGGATGTAGCGCAGCGCGAAGCCGGTCAGCAGCGCGAAGCTGCCGAATGCGATGGCCATGAACGGCAGCACGGTGGCAACGATGGTGGCGCCGGGCCGGTTCGGCGTCCAGGCCAGCCGCGCGATCGTCTCTCCGGCCGTATTGGTGACCGCATAGAGGTTTTCGTCGTCCCGTAGCGGCGCGATGCCGACGACACGCAGATTGGGCAGATCGAAACGAACCCCGATATCGCTGAGGAGCTGGCCGTCGATGTATTTGACCGCGAGCAGCAGCGTTGCGGCATCGTTCGGAATAAGCCCGGTGTCGCCCCGCATGCCGGCGGCAACGCCCGCCACGATGGCCGGACGGCCCATGAAGGTTTGCAGCCGCTGTGCCCGGCGCGGATGGTTGAGCTGGGTCATGGCGTCGGTCGACGGCTCCAGGACGACTTCGTCTTCGTAGGGCTGCGCGCGGCCGCGCAGCAGGTCGACGATGCGCGCGAAGTCCTGGCGGATCGGATCGAAGCGCTCGGGCTCGACGCTGGAGTTGCCGAGCAGCGCATAGGTCAGCTGGTCGGCGCGGTCGACCACGAAGACATGCTCGTGGTCGAAGAACGTCGCGAGCCGCAGCCCGACCAGGTGATGCACCCAGTCCGGGTCGAAATTGTAGTGCAGCTGAAGAACGATGTCGTTCGAGGCCGCGACGTTTTCCAGCTCGCGCAGCACGCGGCGGCCGCGGTCGATGATGGCGTGGGTGAGAAGCTTGCGTTCCTGCGCCAGCTCGACGTCGTCGGACCGCTGCGCGGCCGAGAGCACCGAGACCACGACGCAGACAATCGCCACGATGACGACCAGCCCGATTGGCGCCGCGCCAATGCTGCGCGTCCGCTTGCCGTCGTCACGGCGGCGGAGCTTGAGTCGCTGCGTCAAAGCCTTTGGCAACACTGCGCTTGTTCTCCGGCCCGTTTTTCCGGGCGGACCATAGGGCGAAGTGCTTGTGAAAGCGTTGTGATCAGCAGTGAGCGAGGCCCGAAATCTACGGAAAAATACGGCGATTTCGGCGACGTTACTAACGCAACGTAAATTGTAAGGTAAATGTAACGGAGTCAGTGACCCGCCCCGTAGGGCGGACGGGGGATGTTCATGTGCGCGGCGCGCAAGGCGGCCGACCAGCGCTCGCGCAGGTCGTGAAAATACGGCTCTCCCGGCTCGATCCGATAACTCAACTCAGCCTCGCAGGTGTCGCGCCGTACCACCAGCATGTCGATCGGCATGCCGACGCCGAGGTTCGAGCGCATGGTGGAGTCCATCGAGATCAGGCTGATTTTCAAGGCGTCGTAAAGATCAACCCCGTAGGTCACGGCGCGATCGAGCACCGGCTTGCCGTATTTGTGCTCGCCGATCTGTAAGTACGGGGTGTCGACGGTGCATTCGATGAAGTTGCCGGCGCCGTAGACCATGAACAGGCGCATCTTCTCGCCCTTGATCTGGCCGGCGAACAGGAACGAGACGTCGAATTTCACGTCGGCAGCTTCCAGTGCCGCGCCTTCCAGTTTGTTGACCTGCCGAATTGCCTGCCCGATGCGCTGCGCCGCCTGGAACATGGTCGGAGCATTGAGCAGGGTATCGAGTTCCTTGGTTTCGGGATTCTCGATGCCTTCGGTCAGCGTGGACACGACGGACTGGCTGACCGACAGGTTTCCCGAAGAGGCGAGGGCCATGATGCGCTTGCCGGGCACGCCGAAGACGTGGAGCTTGCGAAAGGTCGAGACGTTGTCGAGGCCCGCATTGGTGCGCGTGTCCGCGATCATCACCAGGCCGTCACGGACCAGAATCCCGCAACAATAAGTCATGGACTCACACCCCTTGCGCCGCGGGGCGATTTATAGCGGCGCAGGGGCCGGAACCGCAATGCGGGCCGGACACGAGGTGTTTTGCGCCAGGAAGGCCCCCTCGCGTCAGCTCTGCACCTGCCATTGGGCCTGATCGACCAGTACCTTGACCGCCATGGTCTCGCTGCCGCCGCCGCGCCGCGCGCCGCGCACCGGGGCGGCGCCGAGGTAGTCGAGGCCGACCGCGACCCGCACATGGGCCTCGGTCGCGCAGATGCCGTTGGTCGGGTCGAACGCGATCCAGCCGATCGTCGGCACAAAGGCCTCGGCCCAGGCATGGCCGGCGTCCTGGTTCACGACGCCGTCGGCGCGGTGGAAGTAGCCGCCCACATAGCGCGCCGGGATGCCGAGATGCCGCGCCGCCGTGATGAACACATGGGTCAGGTCCTGGCAGACGCCGCGCTTGAGCGCGAAAGCTTCGGCCGCCGTGGTCGCCGTATGGGTCGGATCGGTGTCGAACGCCATGTCGCTATGGATGCGGGCGAGCAAGGCATGCAGCCGCGGCAAGGTGTCGTCGGCCTGCGCGCTCACGTCGCGCGCAAAATCCGCAATCGCGCCGTCGGCTTCGGTCAGCGGCGTCGCGCGCAGATAGAGGCTCGGCGGGAAACGCTCGATCGTGCCGCGCACGATGCCGGCGGTGTCCTGCACGTCGACCTCGCCCTCGACATGCAGCGCCAGATCGTCGAATGGGCCGTCGGCCGAGAAGGTATGCGTGATATTGCCGAAGGCGTCCTCGTGCACGTCGAGACGCGCGTCCTCCGAGACGTCGATGCGCCAATGCGCGACATACTGCCCCTCGTGATTGCGGGGTGTCAGGCGCAGCGTCTGGATCACGCCGGCGGCCGGCGCGTCATAATGGTAGCGGGTCTCGTGCGAAATCTTGATGCGCATGGGGCCATAGTATCAGCCCTCGGCGCCCGTGAAAGCGGCCGACCCGGTATTCACAGCTCAAAATCGATCAAATTGGCGCTGTCACAGCAGATATTGCTCGGTAATGAGCGCTCCCAGCCGGTTATTGTCGGCGATGAAGCCGGAAATGAACTCGTGCAGCCCGGTCTTGAAGATTTCGTCCATGCGGCTGTTTTCAAGCCGCGTGCGCACCGAGCGGGCGTGGCGCTGCGCCGGACCTTGCCGGCCGTAAGCGCGGGCGATGTTGTCCATGTGCTCGACCAGGTGCGCATAGCAGCTCGCGAGCGAGCGCGGCATCTGGTCGTTGAGCATCAACAGATCGGCGATCAGCCAGGGTTTCAGGCTCTCGCGGTAGACCCAGTGATAGGCGGTCAGCGCCGAGACCGAGCGCAGGATCGCGGCCCATTGGAAGTAGTCGAGCGGCCCGCCGACATGCTCCTGCGGCGGCAGCAGCAGGTGGTATTTGACGTCGAGGATGCGCGCGGTGTTGTCGGCGCGCTCCATGAACACGCCGAGGCGCGAGAACCAGTAGGCGTCGTTGCGCAGCATGGTGCGGTAGGCCGAGCCGTCGAAACGCAGCGATGATTCCTGCACCCAGCGCAGAAACTGCGCGAACTGCTCGCGCGAGGCCGGGCCCGAGCCGAGCTTCTGCAGTTCGAGCCAGGTGCCGTTGATGGCGTCCCACATCTCCATGGTGAGCGCGGTACGCACCGCGCGCGCATTGGTGCGCGCGACCTCGAAGCAGGAGCGGATCGAGGAGGGATTGTTGGGCGAGAAGGCCAGATAGTCGGTGACGGTCTGCTCGTTGGCTTCGTCATAGGTGGCAAAGAAGCCGGCCGCGCAGCCCGCGGTCGCGACCGCGGATTCCCATTCGTTGGTCTGGGAGCCGCCGTAGGCGGTGGGCACCGCGCTCAGGCGCTGCGTCGCTTCCAGGATGCGCGCGAGATATTCGGCGCGCTCCACATAGCGCGCGAGCCAGTACATGTTGTCGGCGGTGCGCGAAAGCATTCTAACCGTCCAGCACCCAGGTGTCCTTCGTGCCGCCACCTTGGCTCGAATTGACCACCAGCGATCCTGCCTGCAGGGCAACGCGGGTAAGGCCGCCGGGCACGATGCGGATCCTGTCGCGGCCGGTCAGCACGAATGGACGCAGATCGACATGGCGCGGCGCGAGGCCTTCCTCGACCAATGTCGGGACGGTGGAAAGCGCGAGCGTCGGCTGCGCGATAAAGCCGCGCGGGTCGCGCTTGAGCTTTTCGCGGAAGGCTTCGAGCGTCGCCTTGTCGGCCTTCGGCCCGATCAGCATGCCGTAGCCGCCCGAGCCGTGCACTTCCTTGACGACGAGGTCGCTCAGGTTGTCGAGCACGTAGGACAGATGCTCGGCCTCCCGGCAGCGCCAGGTCGGCACGTTCTTCAGGATCGGCTCCTCGCCGAGATAGAACTTCACGATCTCCGGCATGTAGCTGTAGACCGCCTTGTCGTCGGCGATGCCGGTGCCGACCGCATTGGCGAGCGTCACGTTGCCGGCGATGTAGGCCGACATGATGCCGGGCACGCCGAGCGCCGAATCCGGCCGGAACGAGAGCGGGTCGAGGAAGTCGTCATCGATACGGCGGTAGATCACGTCGACGCGCCTTAAGCCTTGCGTCGTGCGCATATAGACAATCTCGCCCTTGACGATGAGGTCGCGTCCCTCGACCAGATCGATGCCGAGCTTGTCGGCCAGAAACGAGTGCTCGTAATAGGCCGAGTTGTAGATGCCGGGCGTCAGCAGCACCACGTTCGGTTCGGCCACGGCGGTCACCGGCGCGACCGAGCGCAGCGTCGCCAGCAACTCGTCCGGATAATTCTCGACCGGCGCCACGCGGTGGCGCGCGAACAAATCCGGAAACAGCCGCAGCATGATCTCGCGGTTCTCCAGCATGTAGGAAACGCCGGAGGGCGTGCGCGCATTGTCTTCCAGCACATAGAACGTGTCGGCATCGACCCGCACGATATCGATACCGGCGATGAAGACGTAGATGTCGTGCGGGACGCGCTGGCCGTTCATCTCGGGCCGGAACACCGGGTTCTGAAACACGAGGTCTTCCGGCACCACGCCGGCGCGCAGCACCTCGCGCTTGGAATAGACATCCTTGATGTAGAGGTTGATCGCCTTGGTGCGCTGCTCCAGGCCGCGTTTGACGACGTCCCACTCGTTGGCGGCGAGCACGCGCGGGATCACGTCGAACGGGATCAGGCGCTCGGTCGAGTCGGATTCGCCATAGACCGCGAAGGTGATGCCGATGCGCCGGAACAGGAGCTCCGCCTCACGGCGGCGCTGCTGCAACATGTCGGCCGGCACCTCGCCGAGCCAGCCGGCCAGCTCCCGATAGGCCTCGCGCGTGTGCCCATCCAGCCCATTCATTTCGTCGAACGCCAACGCCATCGACGCCATGTCCCCCGGAGGCGCGGAGAATCTTCCGGCCTTCATGTGCGATGTTAATTGCAAGCCGCGCGCCACACAAAGGGACGCCTGAAGCCACTGTGGGTCCCTGGATACCCGCAAATTGCTTAATTATTGGGCTAAGGCTGATTTTCGCCTGGGCAGGGAGGGTGGGTGCCACGGGATAGCTTGCCAGCGCGATCAATTTGGCAAACCATTGCGACGAAACGTGAAGCGCGTCGAAATTGTATTTTACCGGGAACGGGTTCACGCTGCCGGCTGTTGTCACCGAAGTGCCATGCGTCCGGTTTCAGCCGCGTATCTTCGCTGCCCAAAATCACGGAGCGACACATGAAAACGCATGTCCGCCAAAGGGCTCCCATCGCGCTGATCGTCGAGGACGACCCGCATCTTCGCGAGCTGGCAGCCGCACTGCTGGAGGAAACTGACCTGCGCGTCGTGGAATGCGAGAGCGCCGAGGAGGCGTTCAGCATCCTGTGCCGCGACGGTGACGATGTGGCGATGATCTTCGTCGACATTCGCCTGCCGGGCGTGCTCGACGGCATGGATTTGGCCCGCCGCGTCCGCGCGCTCTGGCCGGAGGCCTCCGTGGTCGTCACGTCCGGTTATTCGCCGGAAGGCGAGATGCCCGACAATGTCGTCTACATGCCCAAGCCCTGGCTTGCGCTCAATGTGCTGATGCAGGCCGAACGGGCCTCCGACCACATGCGTGAGCTGCGCGCGGTGGCTTGAGGCTTGGGTCAATCGACAAGGATGACGTCCGGGTCCGGCACGGCTGCATAGAGCCGCGCGACATCGGCGGCGCGCCGCTCCAGCGCCAGACGCTGGTTGATGTAGCCCTTGTCGGTAATCTCGTTGGCATCGATCGAAGGCGTATCGGCAAGCAGAGCCACGCGCGCGATCCGCTCCGAGGAATTCGGATGGGCGGTATTTCGGCGTATCAGCGCCGTGCGCACGTGTTCGCGGATGACAGGATGGCGCGCGAGATCGGGCAGGGCGGCTGGGGCCGAATCTTTCGTAACGTCTGCGCCGATCAGTTTCTGGCATCCGGCCGCATTCAGCCAGCACAGCAGCGCGACAAAGTCGCGGTCCGCACCCGCGACGATCGCGTCCTGCAGCACCGGCGAGCAGGCCGCGAGCGCGCCCACGCGCAAGGCCCCCACGTGCACCCAGGTGCCGGTCAACAGCTTGAAATCCTCGGCGAGCCGCCCATCGAACATGAGGCCTTGCTGGCAATCGCTCTCGTCGCAAAAGCGCACCGCGTCGCCCGGACTATAAAAGCCCTCTTCGTCGAACGCCGCCGCCGTCAGGTCGGGCCGTTTCCAGTAGCCGGGCGTGATGTTCGGTCCGCGCACGCGGATTTCCAGCTTGTTGCCGCTCGGCACCAGCTTCATCTCGACGCCCGGCACCGGCAGGCCGACATTGCCGGCGCGGTCGAGCAGGAAGTGCGCGCTGGTTGCGAGCGGCGCGGTCTCGGTCGTGCCCCACGAGGATGACATCGGCACGCGTTTGCCCGTGGCGCGCACCGACACGGCTTCGAGCCGCTCCCATAAGTCCTGCGGCAAAGCGGCGCCCGCATAGAAGATCAGCCGCAAATCCTGGAAGAACGCGCGCGCGAAGGTCGCGTCGCGTTCCAGATGCGGCAGCAGCGCCGCGTAGCCGGCCGGCACGTTGAAATAGATCGTCGGCGGATGTTCGGTGAGATTGCGTACGGTCTCGCCGACCATCGCGGGTAACGGACGGCCGCCGTCGATCACCAGGGAGCCGGCGTGGCGCAGCACCATGTTGAAGTTGTGATTGCCGCCGAAAGTATGGTTCCACGGCAGCCAGTCGACCAGCGCGAGCGGCTGCTCGGCAATGAACGGCCAGATTTGCACCGCCTGCTGCTGGTTCGCGGTCAGCATGCCGTGGGTGTTGATGACGCCTTTCGGCAGACCGGTCGAGCCTGAGGTGAAGAGGAATTTCGCGATCTTATCCGCGCCGCAGGCGCCGACCGCCTGGTCCACCGCCGGGCCGACGGGCGTACGGGTAAGATCCTCGAACGGCGTGGCGCCGAGGCCCGCGCCATCGTGGCTTGCCAGGATCTCGGCATTTTGGCCGATCGCCGCCAGCGCCTTGGCAAATGGCGCGGTATCGGCGACATAGATCAGCCCCGGCTCGAGCAACGCCGCGATGTGCTTCAGCTTGGCGAAATCATTGCTTTGCAGCGAATACGCGACCGAAATCGGCGCGACCGGAATGCCGGCCGTGTAGCCGGCCAGCATCAGCAGCGCATGGTCGATTGCATTGGCCGACAGGATCATCACCGGCCGCTGGGGCGAAAGCCCGCGCGACAACAACGCGGCGGCGAGGGCGTCGACCTTTGGGCGCGCCTGCTCGTAGGTGAGCTTGCGCCAGGCCTCGCCCACGCGCTCGACGAGAAACACGCGGGCCGGCTGCTCCTCGACGGCGGCGCGAAACAGCCGCGCCAGGCTTG
>JBBWZU010000035.1:0-9070 GCA_039649225.1 Hyphomicrobiales bacterium
AAGTCGACATCCTTGACGATGGCGTCGACCTTGGTTTCCAGCGCCGCGACCGCGGCCGTGTTGCGCTGTTGCGCCGCTTGGAGCGAAGCGGTCAGCCATTTCCCGCTGATGATGTCCTCGAAGACCGAGGGATCGATGGTGGTGCCGACGGCGCCAATCGCGATGGCGAGGCAGATGTAGATCGCCAAGGTGAGTGGCGATTTGGAGCGCACGGCAATGGCCGGGCACACATCACTCTTTTCACAATCAGACATTACCGGGATCCTGATACGATCGATGGAATCGATTTCATCAGGCTTCGATTTCCAAATTACTAACGTTAACGGAGTTTGGTGTTAGCACTTATGCATGGGTGCAATGAATGCCGCGATGTCTGACGTCGCGGCATGCAATTCTAGCGGCCGATGACGAGGCCGCGCGACGTCACCACGACCCAGCGTCCGTCCTGGCGCTTGATGCCTTCGATCCGCCCGAGCCCCGGCGTGATCGTGCCGGTCTCGACCTCGATGATGCCGTCGCGGCCCTCGATGAGGGCCGCGCCATCATAGACGCGGCGCAGCACCCAGCCCGGCACGACCGGTGGCTTCAGGTTCTGCGGCGGCTCGCCGAGCACCATCGGAACCGGCTGCTGCTGTTTGACCGAGCCCGTGACCTCGGAGGTCGCGGCGGTCGCCTGCGTGGTCGAAGCCATATGGGCCGGAGCCGCGGCGGCCGTACTGGCGGCGGTCTTGCGCAGGTCGGCCTGCGTCTTCTCGATGCGATCGAGGACCTCCGAGACCTTGGAGATCTGCGTGTTCTGCGCCGCGTTGGAGCTTGAAACCGTGCTCTTGAGCGCGGCGAGATTGTCGCCCAGCGACTTGGTTGTCTGGCGCAGCTGCGCCACGGTGTCTTTCAGCGCCTTCACCTCGTCGGCAACGTTGTCCTTGACGACAGGCGGCGGCGCGGAGGCAAAGATCGGCCCGAACTTGGCAACGCCGACCGAACCGCCGACGGCGCCGAAGCTTGCGGCGATCGCCATCAAGGCCGCGACCAAAGCCAGGCGGGTCGCATTCGGTTTCATGACGACGCCGGCGTCGGACGCCGAGCCGGCGGGCGGCATGCGGACGACCACGGAGCTGCGATAGGCTTGACGTTTGGCCTCGGGCGTCTGTTCCGCCTTCGCCTCGGGCTTTGGCTTGCGCTCCAGTTTTGGTTCCTTCTCGACGCTCGGCTCAATGTAGAGGCGCGACGCCGGCGGAAAACTGATGTCGGGTTTCGGGGCGCCGGACTTGGCATTCGCCGTCGTGGCGTCGACAATGCTGCTGTCGGGCTTTGTGGTGCCGGCCTTGGCGCGCGCGGCCTCGGCAAGAATGCTGTCAGGCTTCAGGAAAGCATTGTTCCTGGCATTGGCCCGCGCGACCTCGGCGAGAATGTCCTCGGACTTCGGCGCCGCCGGCTTGGCGTCGACCTTGGCGGCTTCCGCCGTGCCGCTCTCGAGCTTCGCGGCCTCCGGTGCGGCGTTTTCGGCAGCAGGGATAACCGAGGGAGCGTCACTGACCGACGTCAGCGTCGGCTCGATCTTCGGCTCGATCTTGGGAGATTCGTCGTTGGCCATGGCCTGCGGTCCCGATGGAAAAATTCATCCATCGGTAACCTTCAGAAATTACCAAGTGGTTACCGGACTATTGCGGTGGCGCGGCAAATTCACCTCAACTTTGCAGGAATCCGTTACCGCTGCGCTCCGCGCCGATCGTCGAAGCCGGACCGTGGCCGGGCAGAATCGTCACGTCATCGCCGAGCGGCAGCAGCTTGGTCTTGATCCCGGCAATGAGCTGATCGTGGCTCCCATAGGGAAAATCGGTGCGGCCGACCGAGCCGGCGAACAGTGTGTCGCCGACCAGCGCGAACCGTTCCCGCGCCGCGACGAAGACCAGGTGCCCCGGCGTGTGACCCGGCACATGCAGCACGTCAAAGCGCAGCTTTCCGATCGTCACGCTGTCACCTTCGGCAAACCATCGCGTCGGCGTGACGTTGCGCGCCTCCGTGATACCGAAGCGCTTGCCCTGCTCGACAAGACCGGCGAGCAGAAACGCATCGGCCTCGTGCGGTCCCTCGATCGGCACTGACAGCGCATCGGCGAGATCGGCGGCCGCGCCGGCGTGATCGATGTGGCCGTGCGTCAGCAGAATCTTCTCCGGCGTGACGCCGAGCTGCGCGATCGCCTCCATGATGCGCGGCAGATCGCCGCCTGGATCGACGATTGCGGCGAGGTCGGTCGCCGTGCATGCGACGATCGAGCAGTTCTGCGCGAACGGCGTGACCGGCACGACCGTGACCTTGAGGGCTTGCATGGGAATTCCAGGCGCGAGGGGGTTGGCCCCTATATAGGAAGCCCGCTCTGCTGCGCGAGGGCCTTGAGCGAGGTCTCGGGCCGCGCACCGAGATGCTGGATCACTTCGGCTGCCGCGAGCGCGCCGAGCTGAGCGGCAGCCCGGTGATCCTGATCGCGCGCAAGTCCGACCAAAAACCCCGCGGCGAACAGATCGCCCGCGCCGGTGGCATCGACCAGCCTGTCGATCGGCGCCGCGCGCACGGCCTCGTTGCTCTCGCGCGACACGACCACGCAGCCTTTTTCGCTACGCGTCACCACGCCGAGCGTGACGTCATTGCGCAGCGCCACGATCGCGCCGTCGAAATCGGATGTTTCGTACAGGCTCTTGAGCTCTGCCTCGTTGGCGAAGATCAGGTCGACCGCGCCGGTGCGCATCAGATTGAGAAATTCGTCGCGATAGCGTCCGACACAGAACGCGTCCGACAGTGTCAGCGCGACCTTGCGGCCGGCGCCATGAGCAATCGTGGCGGCCTTGCGGAACGCTTCCTTGGCCTGCGGCGGATCCCACAAATAGCCTTCCAGATAGATGATGCCGGCCGCCGCGATCTGCTTTTCGTCGAGATCGGAGGGCGTCAGGTTCTGCGCGGCGCCGAGATAGGTATTCATCGTGCGCTCGCCGTCCGGCGTCACCAGCACGTAGCAGCACGCGGTCGAGGGACCATCCTTGGCGGCGGGCGTCGTGAAGGCGACGCCGGTCGCCCGAATGTCATGCGTGAATGCCTTGCCGAGCTTGTCGTCCTTGACCTTGCCGACGAAAGCCGCGCGCGCGCCGAAGCTCGCAACGCCCGCGATCGTATTGGCGCCAGAACCCCCGGAGCTTTCGATCGCCGGGCCCATCGAGGCATAGATCGCCTGCGCGCGCGGCTCGTCGATCAGCATCATGCCGCCTTTGTTCATGCTGTGCTTGGCGAGAAAGTCGTCGTCGGTACGGGCGATGACGTCGACGATGGCATTGCCGATGCCAAGGACATCGTATTGCGTGGCGGACATCGGCTGGCTCCTGGGAAGGCTCTGGCGCGCGAGCGCCAAGGGGTCAAAGCGGCGCGCACTATAACCAGCAGGCTTCATTGAGCAACCGCAACCCTGCCCACGATGCGGGCCGCACTTGCGCCGCATGGCCTTGCCGTGGCATGGGACGCGCCGCAATCGGGAGCCCGCTATGGCGTTCAAAGAGCGCGTGTTTTCCGGGGTGCAGCCGACCGGGAACCTGCACCTTGGCAATTATCTTGGCGCGATCATGAAGTTCGTGGCGCTGCAAGAGCGCTACGACTGCATCTATTGCGTCGTCGATCTACACGCCATCACGGTGCCGCTCAGTGTCTGGGGCGGGCCGGACGTGCTGCGCCAGAGCACGCGCGAGGTGACGGCGGCGTTCATTGCCTCCGGCATCGATCCGAAGAAACACATCGTATTCAACCAGAGTCAGGTCGCGGGCCATGCCGAGCTTGCCTGGGTGTTCAACTGCGTCGCCCGCATGGGCTGGCTCAGCCGCATGACGCAGTTCAAGGAAAAGGCCGGCAAGGACCGCGAGAATGCCTCCGTCGGCCTGTTCGCCTACCCGAGCCTGATGGCGGCGGACATTTTGGTGTATCGGGCGACCCACGTGCCGGTCGGCGAGGACCAGAAGCAGCACCTGGAGCTCTGTCGTGACATTGCGCAGAAGTTCAACAACGACTTCGGCGACCCGATTCGCGCGCGCGGCTTCGGCGACATGTTCTTTCCGCTCACCGAGCCGCTGATCCAGGGCCCGGCGATGCGCGTGATGAGCTTGCGCGACGGCACCAAGAAGATGTCGAAGTCCGACCCTTCCGATTACTCGCGCATCAACCTGACCGACGACGCCGACACGATCGCGCAGAAGATCCGCAAGGCAAAGACCGATCCGGAGCCGCTGCCAAGCGAGGAAGCCGGGCTTGAGCCGCGCCCCGAGGCGGACAATCTGGTCGGCATCTACGCGGCGCTCGCCGACAAGCCCAAGTCTGAGGTATTGCGCGAATTCGGCGGCGGACAGTTCTCGGCTTTCAAGTCCGCCCTGGTCGACGTCTCGGTCGCCAAGCTCGGGCCGATCGGCGCCGAAATGAAGCGCCTGGTCCAGGACCCGGCCTATATTGATTCGGTGCTGGCCGACGGCTCCGACCGCGCGCGCCTGATCGCGTCCGAAACCATCAATGCCGTCAAGGACATCGTCGGCTTCATCCGGCACTGACACTTGCCGGGCCGCCATGACGGGGTAGCGCGGCGGCTTGTCGCCGGGGCCGGTGACATGTCAGCATCACACGACGACTGGGGTCGGGAGGGCTCATGAGCCTTAAGCGCCGCAGCTACGAGGCCGGGCACAGACCGAAATTCCTGGTCATCATCGACGATTCAGCCGAATGCGACCGCGCCGTGTACTACGCCAGCCGGCGCGCGGCGCGCATCGGCGCCGGCGTCGTCATGCTGCTGGTGATCGAGCCGCATGACCGGCATCAGCAATGGCTCGGTGTTGCCGATATCATGAAAGCGGAGGCGCACGAGGCCGCGGACCAGAAGCTCGATGCGTTCTCGGCGCGCGCCAACGGCGTTGCCGGCATCACGCCCGAACGCGTCATCCGCGACGGCGACACGTCCGAGGAAATCCTCAAGCTGATCGACGAGGACGAGGATATCGCGATCCTGGTGCTGGCGGCCGGAACCGGCAAGGAAGGCCCAGGACCACTCGTTGCCGGTGTCGGCAAGGCCGCCGGCAGCTATCCGATCCCGGTTGCGATCGTTCCCGGACATCTTTCCGATGAAGATCTCGACGCGCTTTCCTAGCGCGCGATTGACCTTTCATCCCGAGAGCCCATTTATTACAATGAGTTCGACATCGGCCGACGGCGCCCGAGCGGATTTAGCGCCCGCAAACAACGGCCCAAAAGAGCGGCTCAGGAGCAAAACAATGTTCATTCAGACCGAAGCCACGCCCAATCCCGCCACGCTCAAGTTCCTGCCGGGCCGGACGGTGCTGGACAGCGGCACGCTGGAAATGCGCGACCGCACCGAAGCCGCCAAATCGCCACTGGCCGAGCGGCTGTTCAATATTCCGGGGGTCGGCGGCGTGTTCCTCGGCTCCGATTTCATTACCGTCACCAAGCAGGATGCCGAATGGCCGCAGCTCAAGCCCGCCATCCTCGGCATCATCATGGAGCACTTCATGTCCGGTGCCCCGGTCGTGGCGGACGGGGGAGCCGGCGATATGATCGAGGCCGGCGAATTCTTCGAGCCGGGCGATGCCGATACCGTCGCGACCATCAAGGAACTGATCGAGACGCGCGTGCGCCCGGCCGTCGCCAATGACGGTGGCGACATCACGTTCCGCGGCTATAAGAACGGCATCGTGTATCTCGCCATGAAGGGGTCCTGCTCGGGTTGCCCGTCATCGACCGCAACGCTGAAGCATGGCATTCAGAATTTGCTGCGCCACTTCGTGCCCGACGTTGTCGAGGTGCAGCCGATCTGACGTCGCTGTCCGCGCCGCGTGCGCGGCGGGGCAACGCTGCGAACGTCGGAATCGGAGCACGAGGGGCGGCTGATCAATGCGCGTTCTTGCGATCGACACCGCGCTCGGCGCCTGCGCGGCGGCGGTGCTCGATGCACGGCTTGGCGAAGTTCTGGCCAGCGAATCGCTTCCGATGCTGCGCGGGCATGCCGAAGCCATCATGCCGCTGATCGCGCGCGTAATGGACGCCGCTTTCGTGGATTTTGCCCTGCTTGATCGCATTGCCGTCACGGTCGGCCCCGGCAGCTTTACCGGCCTGCGTGTCGGGATCGCGGCTGCGCGCGGCATCGCGCTCGCGGCCAGCAAGCCCGCAATCGGCCTTTCGACACTCTCGGCGCTCGCCGCCCCGCATGTGGCATCGCGCGCCGGAGACACCATCATGGCGGCGATCGATGGCCGCAATGAACAAGTCTATTTCCAGGTCTTCGCGCCGAGCGGCGCGACGATGGTCGCGCCGCGCCTCGATCGTGTGCGCACCGCGGTGCGTTCGGTACAATCCGGATCGGTCGTGATCACCGGCTCGGGCGCAGGGCTCGTGGCCTCGCATTGGCCGAGTGCATCATCCGCGCCGCGTGTCGAGATCCGTGCCGCACCGGATATCGGCTGGGTCGCGCGGCTTGGCGCCGCCGCGCAGGACGAAAAAACGCCGCCAAAGCCGCTCTATCTGCGCCGTCCCGATGCGCGCCCGCAGGATGGCGGCCGGCTGCCGCGCCGATGAAGGCGTTGCTGAAACGCCTGTTCGGGCGCGCCGAACCGATGCTGGCGCCCGCGCATCCGCGCGACGCAGCGGCGCTGGCCGCGCTGCACGCGACATCATTCAATCGCGGCTGGAGCGAGCAGGAATTCGAGCAACTGCTCACCGACCGCAACGTGACGGCCGACCGCGCGGTGAGCAGACGCACCAGCGTCGGCTTCATTGTGTCGCGCCGTGCCGCCGACGAGGCTGAAATCCTCTCGGTCGCGGTGGCGCGCGCGTGGCGCGGGCGCAGCCTTGCGCGCCGCCTGCTCGATCTGCACTTGCGCCGCCTTGCCGGGCTCGGCCTGCGCACGGTGTTCCTCGAGGTCGATGAGGACAATACGCCGGCCCGGCGGCTTTATGCCCGCGCGGGTTTTGGCGAGGTCGGCCGCCGCCCGGGCTATTATGCGGGAAGCGGTGGGAACGCGAGCGCCGCCCTGGTGCTGCGCCGCGATCTGGTTTGACGATTGGACGCGCGCGCGGGCCAAACCTATGATACCGGATGCCGGACCTTCGACGGACCTCATGTCGTGACCGAGCCGAAACTGAACTTCATCGAAAAGCAATGCGCCGCCAAGGGCATGCGCATGACCGAGCAGCGCCGTATCATTGCGCGCGTGCTGGCGGGCTCGGATGACCATCCGGACGTCGAGGAACTGTACCGGCGCTGCGCCGAGATCGATCAGCACATCTCGATTTCGACCGTCTATCGCACGGTGAAGCTGTTTGAAGATTCGGGTATCATCGAACGGCATGATTTCCGCGAAGGGCGCGCGCGCTACGAGCAGATTCCCGACTCGCACCACGACCATTTGATCAACCTGCGCAACGGCCAGGTCATCGAATTCCAGTCCGAGGAAATCGAGCGGCTGCAGGCCGAAATCGCCCGCAAGCTCGGCTATAGACTGGTCGACCACCGGCTCGAGCTTTACGCCCTCCCGCTCGATGACGAGAAGACCAAACGCTGATGCTGCGCCTGGTGCTGGTTCTCACGGCTGCGGCTTTCGTCACCTTCCCGCTGATGCCGGTGCAATGGGCCGCGATCAAGCTGAACTGGCCGTTGCGGCGCCGCATCCCGGTTTTCTATCATCGCGTAATGTGCCGCCTGCTGGGAGTGCGTGTGCGCAGCATCGGCACACCGATCGACACGCGGCCATTGCTGATCGTCGCCAACCATTCATCCTGGATGGACATCTCGATCCTCACATCGCTCACCCCGGTGGTGTTCGTCGCCAAGAGCGAGATCGCGCGCTGGCCGCTGTTCGGCCTGCTCGCCAAGCTTCAGCGCAGTGTTTTCGTCGAGCGCGACCGGCGCCAAAAGACCGGTGAGGTGAACGCCGAGATTGCGCGGCGCCTCGCTGAGGGCGATCCGGTGCTGCTGTTCGGCGAGGGGACAGCGGGCGACGGCAATCGCGTGATGCCGTTCCGCAGCGCGCTGATCGGAGCGGCGCGCGATGCGATCGCGGCGTCCGAGCACGCGTCGCAGGTCTGGGTCCAGCCGGTCTCGCTCGCCTATGTGAGCCAGCATGGCATCCCGCTCGGGCGCCATCTGCGTCCGCGCGCCGCCTGGTACGGCAAGACGAGTCTGGTGCCGCACCTCAAACGGGTCGCCCGGCAGGGCGCGATCGACGTGGTGGTGACCTGGGGCGAGCCGATCCGCTATGACGCGGAAACAGACCGTAAGGTCTTGACCAAGCTGCTGGAATCCTCGGTGCGGCGCTTCACTTTGGTTGCCTTGCGCGGGGAGGGCGCGGTGCCTCAAAAAGCCGCTTAGCGGTCGCGGCCGTTCCCATCCGGCACAAAAGGCGCTAAGAGTCCTGGGTGCCGTCGGCCTCGCCGATTTGAACAATTTTATCTGATGACAGAATGGTTTAGCGGGTCTACGGACCCCCGGACGCGATGACAGGACCGCGCAAGCTCCACGTTAAATCCTATGGCTGCCAGATGAACGCCTACGATTCGCATCGTATGGCCGATCTGCTGGCGCCGGAGGGATACGTTGAGACGACCGGACCCGAGGACGCGGACCTTATCATCCTCAATACCTGTCACATCCGCGAGAAGGCCGCCGAAAAGGTCTATTCGGAGCTCGGCCGCATGCGGCAACTGAAGGAAGCGGCCGCGGAAGGCGGACGGCGTGTCACCATCGCGGTCGCCGGCTGCGTCGCGCAAGCGGAAGGGAGCGAGATCATCCGCCGCGCGCCGGTCGTCGATCTCGTGGTTGGGCCGCAGAGCTATCACCGGCTGCCGGATCTGCTGGCACGCTCCGATCGGAATGTGCGCCGCAAGGACGAGATCGTCGAAACCGAGTTTCCGCCCGAGGACAAGTTCGACCACCTTCCCGCCCCGACACGAGCCGCAACGCGCGCGCGCGGTGTCACAGGCTTCGTGACCGTGCAGGAAGGCTGCGACAAGTTCTGCACGTTCTGCGTAGTGCCCTATA
>JBBWZU010000039.1:0-10769 GCA_039649225.1 Hyphomicrobiales bacterium
GTCGGATTGGTGATCGCCGCCAGCGCACCGGCCGAATGCATCACGCCACCGATGAAGTTGTAGGCGAGCGCTGACAGACCAAGCTCACCCTTTGGATCATCGAAGACGTTCTTGCCCTTTTGCCACAGCGATACATGCGCGTGGCAGCCATTGCCGGTGAGGTTCGCAAACGGCTTTGGCATGAAGGTCGCGCGCAGGCCGTTCTTCTCGGCGATGGACTTGACCATGAACTTGAAGAATGCATGACGGTCGGCGGTCTTGAGCGCGGAGTCATACTCCCAGTTCATCTCGAATTGGCCGTTCGCGTCTTCGTGGTCGTTCTGATACGGCCCCCAGCCGAGCGTGATCATGCAGTCGCAGATCTCCGTGATGGTCTCGTAGCGGCGCATCAGCGCCTGCTGGTCGTAGCACGGCTTGGATTGCGTATCGGCGCCATCCGAGATCGCGCTGCCGTCGGGCAGAATCAAGAAGTATTCGCACTCGACACCGGTCTTCATGTCGTAGCCGTCGTTCGCCGCGTCGAGGATCGCGCGTTTGAGCACCTGACGCGGGTTTTGTGTCACCGGCTTGCCGTCCATCATCAGGTCGCCGGTGACCCAGGCGACCTCTGGCTTCCAGGGAAGCTGGATCGCGGTCTCAAGATCGGCCATCACCAGGATGTCGGCATGCGCGGGCGTCATGTCGAACCACACGGCGAAACCCGCGAATCCGGCGCCTGCCTTCGCCATGGTGTCGATCGCGGTCGCCGGCACGATCTTGGCGCGCATGGTGCCGAAGAGATCGACGAACGAGATCAGAAAATATTTTATGCCATTCTTCTTCGCGTAAGCTCCGAACGACGCCATTGCGCTCCCCTGTCGGTTGCCGTCATGCCCGCGCTTGTTGCGGGCATCCACGTCTTTCGGCGCTCACCTCACACAAGACGCGGATGGCCGGAACAACAAGCCCGGCCACGACGAAGAAAACTACTTCCCCGGTATCCAATTCGTGCCCGCAAGCGGCACCTGCGCCATCGCGGCCGATTCCATCGTCAGCGCGACCAGATCCTCGGGTTCGAGATTGTGCAGATGCGACTTGCCGCAGGCGCGCGCGATCGTCTGCGCCTCCAGTGTCAGCACCGACAGATAGTTCGCGAGCCGCCTGCCGGCCGCGACCGGATCGAGCCGCTTGGTCAGTTCCGGATCCTGCGTGGTGATGCCGGCCGGATCGCGCCCGTCGTGCCAATCGTCATATGAGCCGGCCGTGGTGCCGAGCTTGCGATACTCGGCCTCCAGCGCCGGATGATTGTCACCGAGCGCGATCAGTGCCGCGGTGCCGATCGATACCGCATCGGCGCCGAGCGCCAGCGCCTTGGCGACATCGGCTCCATTGCGGATGCCGCCGGAGACGATGAGTTGCACCTTGCGATGCATGTCGAGATCGATCAGCGCCTGGACGGCCGGACGGATCGCGGCGAGCGTCGGAATGCCGACGTGCTCGATGAACACATCCTGCGTCGCCGCGGTGCCGCCCTGCATGCCGTCGAGCACCACCACATCGGCGCCGGACTTCACCGCCAGCGCCGTGTCGAAATACGGCCGCGCCGCGCCGACCTTGACGTAGATCGGCTTTTCCCAGTCGGTGATCTCGCGCAACTCGTTGATCTTGATTTCCAGATCGTCCGGGCCGGTCCAGTCGGGATGGCGGCACGGCGAGCGCTGGTCGATGCCCTCGGGCAGTGTGCGCATATCGGCGACGCGCCGGGAGATTTTTTGCCCGAGCAGCATGCCGCCGCCGCCAGGCTTGGCCCCCTGTCCGACCACGATCTCGATCGCATCGGCCTTGCGCAACTGGTCCGGCTCCATGCCATAGCGCGACGGGAGCACCTGATAGACCAGCGTTTTGGAATGCTCGCGCTCTTCCGCCGTCATGCCGCCGTCGCCGGTGGTGGTCGACGTGCCGGCGATCGATGCGCCGCGTCCCAGCGCTTCCTTCGCGGGCGCCGAGAGCGAGCCGAAGCTCATGCCCGCAATCGTGATCGGGATCTGCAGCGTGATCGGCTTTTTCGCGTGGCGCGCGCCGAGCGTGACGTCGGTGCCGCAGCGCTCGCGATAGCCCTCGAGCGGATAGCGGCTGATCGAGGCGCCGAGAAACAGCAGATCGTCGAAATGCGGCAACTTGCGCTTGGCACCGAAGCCGCGAATGTCATAGATGCCGGTCGCGGCAGCGCGATGAATTTCTGCGATTGCGTATTCGTCGAACGTCGCCGAGGGACGCGGCGGGGTCGCGGCGCGTTTATCGTCCGCTCTCATCAGTACTGCCCTGCGTTGTCGACGTGGAAGTGATAAAGGTTGCGCGCCGAGCCGTAGCGCTTGAACTCCGCGACATCGGCATTTGCGCCGGCCGCGTCGAGCAGCTTGCGCAGCGCGATTTTGTGCTCGTCGCGCATCTCTTTTTGCACGCAGTCCGCCCCGAGACTCTTCACGTTGCCGCGCACGAACAGCCGCGCTTCATAAAGCGAATCCCCGAGCGCGTCGCCGGTATCGCCCAGCACGACCAGATTGCCGGCCTGCGCCATGAAGGCCGACATGTGACCAACGCTACCCTTCACCACGATATCGAGCCCGCGTAGCGCGATGCCGCAGCGCGCCGAGGCATTGCCGTCGATAATGAGAAGCCCGCCGCATCCGGTCGCCCCCGCGGACTGCGAGGCATCGCCCTTCACGTGCACGCGGCCGGACATCATGTTCTCGGCCAAACCGGTGCCAGCGTTGCCGTTCACTGTCACGCTCGCGCGCTTGTTCATGCCGGCGCAGTAGTAGCCGACGTGGCCATCGATGGTGATGCTCATGTCGCCATCAAGGCCGCAGGCGAGCGAATGCGCGCCACGCGGATTGCGAATGAGGAAGTCGCCGCTATCGGTGTCGTGCAGCAGCTGGTTCACCTCGCGCAGTTTCATCTGCGCAAGATCGAGCACCGAATTGCGCGTGATTGCTGGCGAAGCGGATGGGCTGGCCATCAGGCGACGCGGCTCCAGGCATAGACCGTCGCGGGCGCGGGCTCCCAGATCTTGGCGTGCTCAGCGCCCGGCAGCGGCGCGATGGCGCGATATTCCGACGCCATCGCGACCCAATCGTCGGTCTCGGCGATGACGGCCGGCTTGCAGGCAACCGGATCGCGGATCACCGCAAAGCCGTCGCGCGTGCCGACCACGAATGTATAGAAACCGTCGAGATCCTTGAGCCCGTTCTCAAGCGCGCCTTCAAGGGTATCGCCCGCGCGCATGCGCGAGGCCAAATAGGCAGCCGCGACCTCGCTGTCATTCTCGGTCTGGAAGCGCTCGCCCTGCCGCACGAGCTGTTCGCGCAGGCGATTATGATTGGAGAGCGAGCCATTGTGCACTAGACACGTATCATCGCCAGTTGAAAACGGATGTGAGCCCGAGATCGTGACGGCGGATTCCGTCGCCATGCGGGTGTGACCGATGGCGTGCGTGCCTGAACGATGTTCGAGGTCAAGTCGCGTCACGATCGCCGCCGGATCACCGACGCCCTTGAAGATCTCGATCGACTGCCCCTGGCTGAGCACATAGGCAGCCGGTACATTGTCGATCAGCCATTTGCGCGCGGTATCGCCCGCGCCGCTGGTCCGAAAGATCGCGTGGTCCTCCACGGTCTCGACCGAGACGTCCGCGCCCGTCGCGGCGCCAAGCTGCCTGGCAACCGCGCTCCAATCAACTGCGCCGTTGCGATTGACCATGCAGATCTTGGTCGCGCCGGTCGTCTCCGCGCCGTACACCGCAAAACCGGCGCTGTCTGGACCGCGGTCGCACAGCTCGCGCAACATCAGGCTGGTCAGCCGCCCGAGATCGCCCTGAAGCGATTGATTTTTCAGGAAGAGTCCGACGATTCCGCACATCAAACGCCTCGCATCTTGGCAGAACAATGTGATGGCGCCATTTCGCCTTGTCAACCGACAGTTAATAATTTTTCATTACAGGAAACCACTGGGTCTCTACGGCATAGACACGATGATCGACAGATAGCGCGCGGGAAGCCGGCGCAGCTCCTCGGGACCGTGCGGCGCTTCTGAGTCGAAGAACAGCGAGTCGCCGGGCTGCAGCAGATAGCTGCGGTCGGCGTGGCGATAGGTGACTTCGCCGGACAGCATGTAGATGAATTCGTAACCGGCGTGCTGGAACACCGGATAGGCGTCCGAGGTCTCGTCCAGCGTAATGAGAAACGGCTCGATTTTGACGGGCGCATGCACCGAGTGGCCAAGCAGCTCGTAGCGATGGCCGGCGCGGGTGCCGCGCCGATCGATCGCAAGCCCTTGCCCGGCTTTCACAAAGGTCGCGTCGCGCTTCTGATCGAACTTCATGAATAGCGCCGTGATCGGCACGTTCAGCGCCGCCGCGAGCGATTGCAGCGTCGCGAGCGAGGGCGCGGTCTGGCCGTTCTCGATCTTCGAGAGCATCGCGACCGATAGCCCGGCGGCCTGCGCGACTTCCGAGGCCGTGATGCTCAGCGCCTGACGCAGCACTTTGACCTGCGCGCCGAGCGCTTCCATCAAATGCTTGTCGACGCGTTCGGCGCGCGGCGGCGCCTGCGATTTCGCTTTTGGCTTTGATTTCGGCTTTGCCGGCATGGTGCTGACTCAATGCGGCCGGTGCAGTTCGGCGCGGGCGCGCGATACAGTCTTGCGGCCGCGCTTGAAGACGTACAGCACCGGCGCAAGTTCGGCGACGGCATCTTCGGCGCTGGTCGCATCCAACACCACGATATCGGCAAAGCAGCCCGGTGCCAGCCCGTAGTCCTTCAGGTTCATCAGCTTCGCTGAGCGCGACGAGATCATGTTGAAGCATTCGCGGATGTCGCCATGCGTGCCGACCTGACAGATATTGGCATAGAGATTCGCCATGCGCACCAGCGAGCAATCGCCGAACGGCGTGAATGGGTTGAGCACATTGTTGGTGGAGAGCGAGCAGTTGACGCCATGATGAAGAAGCTTGTGCGAAGCCGCGACGCCGCGCATCACTGAATGATCCTGATGCCGGCCCATCAGATAGAGATCCGTCGAGGGCAGCACGGTGAGTGCCACGCCCGCGTCGGCCATGCGCCTGGCGCATTTTTCCAGGAGCGCGGGCGGCGCAGCCGAAAGCTTGGTGACATGGCCGATGGCAACGCGGCCGCCATATTTATGCTTTTCGGTCTGCTCGCAGACGTAGAGCAGGTCGAGATCGTCCGGGCTCGCCGCGAAATCGAGATGCATATCAATGTCGATGTCGAACTCGCGCGCCATCTCGAAGATGCGGTCGATCTGGCCGTGCGGGCTTGAATCCGTGTAGGGCGCGGCGCCGACGACCGTGCCGCCGCTTTTCAATGCCGCGACCATCAGTTCGTCAGTGCCGGGATTATTGAGCAAGCCTTCCTGCGGGAAGATACAGATCTCGATGTCGATGGCCCATTTGTATTCATCGATCAGCCGGCGCACGCCTTCAAGACCGCGCAGGCCGATACCCGGATCGACCTCGAGCTGCGTGCGCATATGCGTGGTGCCGTTGAGAATGCATTTTTCCAGCGTGCGCCTGGCACGATTGTAGACATCCTCCGGCGTGAAGCCCTTCTTCGCTTTGGCGACCTCCTGGATCGCTTCCTCAAGATCGCCTTTGTCCGCCCGGCAGCGATCAAGGATTGCGGACTTGTCGAGGTGAATGTGGGCTTCGATCAGGCCCGAGCTGACGAGACGTCCCCCGAGATCGATCGTCTCGCCGTCTGCCGCAAGGTTCGGCCGTACGTCGGCGATCCTGCCGCCGATGATGCCGATATCGGCTATCTGGTGCGCGGCGTCGATCAGCCGTGCGTTGCGCAAAATCAGGTCCATAGTGCCCTCATATCAGTTATGCCCGCCGAGATAGGCCTGTGCCAGGGCTGGATCAGCGCTCAACTCCTTGGCCGAGCCGGAATGCACGATCGCGCCGGATTGCAATACATAGGCGCGGTCCGCGACCGACAGCGCCATCACGGCGGTCTGGTCGACCAGCAGAATGGTGACGCCGTCGTCACGCAATCCCGCGAGCAGATCGTACATCTCCTCGACCAGCTTCGGCGCGAGTCCGAGCGACGGCTCATCGAGCATCAGCACGCGCGGATTGGCCATCAGGCCGCGCGCGATCGCCAGCATCTGCTGCTCGCCGCCCGAGAGTAGTCCCGCACGCTGGTTGCGCCGCGCCTCAAGATTGGGGAAGCGATCGAGAAACGCCTGAACCTGTTGCTCGACATCACCGGACGCACGCGCGTAAGCACCGAGCCGCAGATTGTCGACGACGCTGAGTTCGGGAAATACCTGGCGGCCCTCGGGCACGAGGATCAATCCGCGCGCCGCGATACTGTTGGCCGGGAGCGTTTCAATCGCATCGGCGCCGAGCCGGATTTCTCCGCTGACCGGCCGGCTCAATCCACTCAGCGCCCGCATCAGCGTCGACTTGCCGGCGCCGTTCGCTCCCAGTACCGCGACAAAGCCGCCTTGCTCAACCGACAAGTCGACGTCATGCAGCACATGCACGGCACCGTAGCCCGCGCCCAGCTTCGCCACCGACAGCACGGTCTCGCCCGGCGCCAGCGCGGTTCTGCGCGCACGATCGACAGACTTTTCCGCGCCGAGATAGGCCTTGAGGACGGCGGGATCGGCGGCCACTTCGGCCGGCGTGCCGTCCGCGATCTTGGCGCCGGCGTCAAGCACCACCACACGGTTCGACACGTCCATAACAAGCTGCATGTCGTGTTCGACCAGGATCACGATGATGCCGATGCGCGCGATCGCGATGAGCAGCCTACCGAGCTTCTCGGTATCGGCATCGTCGAGCCCGGCCGCTGGTTCGTCAAGCAGCAGCACGGCGGGCCGGATGGCGAGCGCACGCGCGATCTCGACCAGCCGTTTGTCGACATGCGGCAGCGTGCGCGCCAGCGTCTCAAGCGATCCGCGATAGCCGACGAACGCGAGCAGGCTCATCGCGACGGCCTCGTTCTCGGCATTGCGCTCGGGCGCGAACAGCGTGGTCGCGCCGAGATGCCCGCGGCGCAGCGCGACAATGATGTTATCGATCACCGACATCTCGCCGAACAGCTGCGTGGTCTGATAGGTGCGCGCAAGGCCCCCCTGCGCGATCGCGCTCGACGAACGGCCGACCAGGTCCTGGATGCCGAGGCGAACCACGCCAGTATCGGCGCGATAGAAGCCGCAGATAAGATTGAGCACGGTACTCTTGCCGGCGCCGTTCGGCCCGATCACGCTGGTGATCTCGCCCGGCCGCGCCTCAAAGCCGACATTGCGTACCGCATGCACGCCGCCGAAGCTGATCGAGAGATTGCTGACCAGAAGACCGCTGCGCTGGGTGCTCTGGCCGAGATAGGCGGCGATATCGCGTGAGCCTGCGACGGTTCGCCCACTCGGTTTTGCTTCAAAGAAGCGTGCGGCGAGGCCGACAAATCCGCCGGGCGCGACCCGCAGCACGATCAGCAGCAGCAGTCCGACGAACAGCAGACGATATTGCGCCAGCGACGACAGCAGCTCTGGAACCATCACCACGATGATCGCGCCGACGACCGGCCCCAGCATCCGCTCGGCGCCTCCCGCCATCACGACGAGGACGAACAGGATCGACTGGAAAAACGGAAACGATTCCGGGCTGATGAAGCTGTTGATCGCGGCAAAAATACCGCCGGCCATGCCGGCCGCGACCGCAGAGATGACGAAGGCCGCGGAGCGGATCAGCACCGGATCGAGCCCGATCGACTGGCTCGCGACTTCGGAATCGCGCAGCGCCCGCATGCCGAGGCCCCATGGGCTCGCGGCGAGCCGCGCATAAAGCCAGAGCGATACAGCGGTCAGCGCGACGATGAGCACGACAGTGTCGCGCTCGGAGAACGTGTATCCGAATACGCTTGGCGCCGCGATGCCCTGCAGCCCGTTCCAGCCGCCGGTCAGGCCGCCCCATTCCACGGCACCCTGTTCGACCACGAATCCGAACGCAATCGTCACCATAGCCAGATAGGGGCCGCGAATGCGCAGTGCCGGAATCGCGAGCGCAAGGCCGGCAATGCCGGAAACCACCATAGCGGCGGGAAGCGCGAGCCAGAAGCTCAAGCCGCCTTTGGTGGTCAGGATACCGAGCGTGTAGGCGCCGATCGCATAGAACGCCACATGGCCAAACGAGATCTGCCCGGTCAGCCCGAGCAGCACATTCAGTCCGATACCGACAATCGCCGTGAGCCCGACCATCGCAATGATGAAGATCTGATAGCCATCCGCCTTCGCGATCGCGATGCCGAGCAGGGCCAGCGCCAGGACCGCGGCGATGATGCTGCGGGCGGTCATACCTTCTTCACCTCGGCGCGGCCGAACAACCCACTCGGGCGCACCACAAGGGCGACGATCACCAACGCGAAGGTCACGATCTGGGTGTAGGTCGAGCCCAACATCGACGTGATGAGCGCCTCCACGACCCCGTAGATCAGCCCCGCCAGCACGACGCCCCACGCATTGCTGATGCCGCCGAGGATCGCCACCGCAAAGGCCTTGATGCCGAACAGCGTTCCCATCGTGGACGAGATCGTAAACAACGGCGCGACCAGGATGCCGGCGACGCCGGCAAGAAATCCCGACAGCGCGAACGACGCCGTCACGACGCGGTCGATGTCGATGCCCATCAGCCGCGCGGCATCGCGGTTCTGCACCACGGCGAGCAGCGCCTTGCCGTAGCGCGTACGCTGAAAGAACTGATGGATCCCGGCCGCCAGCGCCAAGCCCAGCATCGGAATGAGCAGCTGCAGCGCCTGCACCTTGATGCCGCCGACGGGCACATAGGTCGTGGTGAGAACACCGGCCGGAAAGCCGCGCGGGTCCTTGCCGAAGGTGAACAGCACGACGTTCTCAAGCACGATGCCGAGCGCGACGGTCGCCATCAGCCAGGAGTTGGAATTGGTGCGCACGAACGGCCGCACCGCGAGGCGTTCGACGACAACGCTCCACGCCGCGCAGAGTAATAGCGCGATGGGGATCGCGAGCACGAGCGGCCAACCGAGCGTGACCCAGAACGTAAAGCACACGATGGCACCGAGCATCATGGTGCTGCCCTGCGCGAAGTTCACCGTATTGGAGACCGCATAGGTGACATGAAAGCCGAGCGCGAGCAGCCCGTACATGCTGCCGAGCCCGACGCCGGTGATGAGAGCCGCATAAGCCAGCATGCAGGATGGGCAATTCGCCAATGATGGGAGCGGCGGCAAGCGAGCCGCCGCCTCGTGTCTTTAGTAAACCGGGAAGACGCTATCGCCTTCGTAGTGCACCATGACATAGTCATTCGGCGTCAGCGCATCGTGGTTCTCGGTCGAAAACGGCTTGTTGTAGGTCTTGATCAGACCTTCATAGCTGCCCTTCAGGTCTTCCAGCGCCGCGCGGATCGCATCGCCGTCGGTGGACTTCGCCTGCTCGATCGCCATCGCGACCAGATGCATCGCGTCATAGGCGTTCGCGGTGCCGACCGGCGCAAACACGTCGCCCGGTCCCTTGATCGCCGGATACTTCGTCTTGAGCGCCGCAAGCACGCGCTCACCGACCGAGTTCTGTTTGCCGAAGAAGCTGTAGGTTTGCACGAAGTGCGCCTCGCCCGCGGTCGGTCCGGTCAGCTCCGGAAAGCGGCCGCCCGAAATACCCCAGTGCGAGACGACCGGCACCTTCCAGCTCAACCGCTCACGCGCCTTCATCACCTGCGCGCCCGGCGCCGCATTGCCGACCAGAATGATGACGTCAGCGCCCTTGTCTTTCAGCCGCGTGAGCTGCGGGACCATGTCGACATCGTTGTTCTCGAACTTCTCGGTCCCGACGATCTCGATTCCACCCGCCGATTTCACGGCTTCGACCAGGCCTTTCTCGTTCGACTCGCCCCACGGATTGTTGACCAGCATCAGGCCGGCCTTCTTGGCTCCGTATTTCGTCTTGGCGTAATCGAGCAGCTTCACGTCAACCAGCACGTCGACGGCCGAGACACGGAAGATGTAGTTCGGGTTCGCGCCATTGCGGGTGATGCCGGTGCCGGCTGCCCACACCGCCATATGCGGCACCTTCTCCTTGTTCAGGATCGGCGCCATCGCCATGCCGACCGGTGAGTCGATGCCGCCGAAGATGATCGCGACCTTTTCCTTGAACATCAATTCGCGCGCGGCAGTCAGTCCCTTGGGCGGCGTCGATTCATCGTCGCGCTGCACCAGCTCGAGTTTGCGCCCGCCGAGCAGGCCGCCTTTGGCGTTGATCTCGTCGATCGCAATCGTGAGACCACGCGTGATGGCTTCGCCGGACTGCGCCGAGCCCCCGGACAGTGCGGCCACATGGCCGATCTTGATCGGGTCGGCGGCCTTGGCCGGTGCCAGCGCCAAGCCGAATGCAACAACGGCAACCGCGAAAATTGAGCCTGCCGGGCGAGAATTTTCGATCATGGACCAAACCTTTTTCATGGGTCTTCCCTGTCAAGGATTACGCCGTCGCCGATTGCGCCGTCGCTCAAAGCAAGATTGAGACCGCCCGGCAGAATGGTCTCGATTTCCTCTGGGTCAAATAGTTTTACCGATGTGCTCGGTCAGATCAAGGCACAATGCCGCCTGGGCCAGGCGTGGGACGACCTTGGCGCGTTGATCAGAGCTCGCGGAGCACATTCGCCGCGATGGCGGCGCTCGTCATCCGGACGGCGCGGCGGGTCACATCGATGGTCTGGCTCCTGAGTGGAATTCGGCTCG
>JBBWZU010000043.1:0-8716 GCA_039649225.1 Hyphomicrobiales bacterium
GGCTGTCACGGCTCAAACGCCAAGGGTACGTCGGTCGGGCCGGACCTTACGACGGGCAAATGGCTGTGGGGCGACGGCAGCCTCGCGGCGATCGAGAACACGATCACCAAGGGCGTCGCGGAGCCGAAGGCGTCGACCGGCGTGATGCCACCGTTCGGCGGTGCCGAGTTGTCCCATGAGGACGTCGTGGCGGTCGCGAGTTACGTCTGGGCGCTGGGCCATCAGGGCAAGCAGAGCCAGAATTGATGACGCGTTGATCGGTGGGGCGGGTTGGGCCGTAACCCGACGCCCTCGCGAAGATGATGGGTTACGCGCTTCGCGCTAACCCACCCTATGATTCCTGCCAATCACTTCAAACCGAGCAACCTCTTCGCGTTCCCGCCGCAGATCGCCGCCACCGTCTTGGCGTCGAGCGATTCCGTTCCGGTGACGTGCCCGACCGGGTCATAGTCCGCCATGTCGAACGGATAGTCGGTGCCCATAATGATGTGGTCGGCGCCGAACACCTTGATCAGATATTCAAGCTGATGCTCGGTGAACACCACGGTGTCGAAGTAGACCTGCTTCAGATAGCTCGTCGGCGGATTGGGGAGATTGTTCGCCACGTCCGAGCGCGCGCCCCAGGCATGGTCGATGCGGCCCGAATAGCCCGACAGATAGCCGCCGCCATGCACCGCCAAGATCTTTAGCTTCGGGTGCCGCTCCAGCACGCCGTCGAAGATCAGGTAGTGCAGCGCCATCGTGGTATCGAGCGGATTGCCGATGACGTTGTTGAAGTAATATTTGGCGAAGCGTTCGCCTTGCGTAAAACCATTGGGATGGATCACGATCAGCGCGCCGAGCTCCTCGGCCTTGGCCCAGAACGGCGCGAAGGCCGGGTCTGACAGCTCCTTGCCGCCGACGTTGGTGAGGACCTGCGCGCCCTTGAAGCCGAGTGTTTTCATGGAGCGTTCGAGCTCGGCCGCGGCTTCCTTTCCGTCCTGCATCGGCACGGTGCCGAGGGCGACGAACCGGTCCGGCTTGCGCGCCACATATTCGGCAATGCCGTCATTGAGCACGCGCGTCGCCTTCACGCCGATCTCGACCGGCACCGTGTAGTAGCATTGCGGCGGCGGCGGCATGACAAGCTGCATATCGAGTCCCATGTCGTCCATGTCGCGCAGCCGCTCGTCGAGACCATTGTCGAGCCCGGTCATGCGCGTGCGGCGGTCCTGCTCCTGCTTGGCGTTGAGCGCCTTGACATTGGCGGTCGCGTAGTGCGCGAGCGGAACGGTTGCGAGATCAAGATGCGGCTGCGCGATCGCGGCGGCGGCCGGCACGCCGACATGCGAGTGGATGTCGATGGTGGTCGATTGCGGCCGCGACTCGCGCCCGGGCTTCTTCTGCTTGCGCGCGGCGGTCGGGCCGTATCGGTTGGTGTCGGTCACGTTTCTTCTCTCCTGTTATTTCAGAATACGCCCAGATGCTGCGAGATCACGGCCGTGTTCGTTCTTGTCTCGGCGGCGGTCCCTTGAAACACCACCGCGCCGGTATTCACGATCACGACGTCGTCGGCAAGGTCGAGCGTCAGCTTGATGTTCTGCTCCACCAGCACGATGGAAAGCCCCTCGGCTTTCAGTTGCGCAATGGTGCGGCCGACTTCAGCCACGATCTGCGGCGCCAGGCCTTCGGACGGCTCGTCCATCAGCAGCACGCGCGGATTGCCCATCAGGGCGCGGCCGATCGCGAGCATCTGCTGTTCGCCGCCGGACAGCGAGCCGGCGTCCTGCGCGTGGCGTTCTCTCAGGCGCGGGAACAGCGTAAAGACGCGGTCGAGCGACCAGGCATTGCCCTCGGCCCGCGTCTGCGCCGCCACCATCAAATTCTCACGCACCGTCAAGGAGCGGAATACGCGGCGGCCCTGCGGCACCAGGCAAATGCCTTTCTTGGCGATCATCTCCGGCGCCAAGCCGGCGACGTTCTCGCCGAACAAGTTGATCGCGCCGCGCCGGGGCCTGAGAAACCCCATGATGGTCGACATGCAGGTCGTCTTGCCGGCGCCGTTACGGCCGAGCAGCCCGAGCAAGCCGCCGGCGCGCAACGCAAAGCCGATGCCGTGCAGCACATGGCTGTCGCCATAGTACGAATCGACGTTGCTGATGCTCAGCGCCTCACTCGCCAAGGTACACCTCCTTGGTGCGCGGATCGGCGACCACTTCGGCGCGCGTGCCCTCGACGATCACCTCCCCATAGTGCAGAAGCGTGATGCGTTCCGCGAAGGCGAGCGCCGAGTCCATATCGTGCTCGATCATCACGATGGTGACGTCGCGCGGCACTTTCGCCAGCAGCTCGCGCACCTGTTGGCGCTCCTGCTGCGAGAGTCCCGCGAGCGGCTCGTCGAGCAGCAGCACCTTCGGCTTTTGCGCCAACGCCATCGCCATTTCGAGCCGCCGCCGTTCTCCGTACGAGGTCTCCGCGACGGTACGCTCGGCGCTGTCGCGAAGGCCGACCAGCGCGAGCGCTTCGCGCGCCGCCGCATAGAGATGGCTTTGCCCGGCGAGATAACGCCACGGGTTCCAGCGCATTGTGTCGAGACCGAGCAGCGCCAGCACGACGTTGTGGCAGAGCGTTTCCTTCGGAAACAGCGTCAGGATCTGATACGTGCGCGCAAGCCCGAGATGCACGCGCTGCTGCGTCGGCAGTTTGAGCATTTCCTGCCCGAACAGCTTCACCGAGCCCTCGTCGGGCGTGAGATCGCCGGTGACGAGATTGAACAGCGTGGTCTTGCCGGCGCCGTTCGGCCCGATGATCAGCCGCCGTTCGCCCGGCATCACGGTGAGCGAGACATCGCGCGTCGCCGGGAGACCGCCGAAGCGTTTCTTCAGCTTGGTGATTTCAAGCGCGGGCGTCATGCCGCGCGCTCCGGTTTCTTGGCGCCGCGCAAGCGAGCGCATAGCTGGCGCACGCCCGGCACGATGCCGAACGGCATGAACATGATCGTGACAACGAAGATCGCGCCGAGCAGCGAGTTCCAGCGGTCGATGTAGGTCGACACTACGTTCTTGACGAGCGTGATGATGACCGCGCCGACGATCGGGCCCGTGAGCGTCGAGGCGCCGCCCAGGATCGCCATCAGCAGCACCTCGGCGGATTGCTGCAGCGAGATCGCGTGCGGAGAGATGAAGAGGTTGTAGTAGACGTAGAGCAGTCCGGCGACCGAGCCCCAGAAGGCCGAAAGCACGAAGGCGAGCCACTGGATCAGCCACACATTATGACCCAGCATGCGCATGCGGCGCGGCTGGTCGCGTGCGCCCTGCAGCGCGGCGCCGAAGGGGGAGCGTGTCAGGCGCCAGATGAAGAACAGCGCGACCGCAAACACGATCAGGGTGAACCAGTAGAAGCTCGGCGCCGACGAGATGTCGAAGCCGAACGGGCGCGGCCGCGCCGAGAAGCGGATGCCGTTGTCCCCCTCAGTCAGCGTGTTTGCGCGATATGCGATGCCCCACACGATCTGCCCAAGCGCGAGCGTGATCATCAGGAAGCCGATGCCGAAGGCGCGCAAGGCGAGCAGGCCGAACAGCCCGCCGCAGGCCGTGGAGAACAAGACCGCGAGTATCGCGCTCGGAAGGTGGCCGAAGCCGGCATTGAGCATCAGCACGGCCGAATAGCTGGTGAGCCCGATGAACGAGGCGTGACCGAGCGACACCATGCCGCCATAACCGACCAGCAGGTTCAGGCTGACGGCGAGCAGCGCGTAGATCAGGATCTGGCTCGCGAGATTGAGGTAGAAGTCGTTCGTGATGGCAAGCGGCACCGCGATCAGCGCGGCCGCGATCACGATGAGCGCGACAACGCCGCGGCTCATGACGGGACCCGGCCGAACAGGCCCTGCGGCATGAACACCAGCACCAGCACCATCGGCAAAAACAGAATGAAATAGGCAAGATCTGGAAACAGCGCGATGCCGAAATTATAAAGAAAGCCGACCACGAAGCTGCCGACAAAGGCGCCGAGCAGCGAGCCCGCGCCGCCGAGGATCACCACGATGAGCGCGAGCGGCAGCATGTCGGCATCGAGACCCGGATAGGCGTTGAGCATCGGCGCGCCGAGCGTGCCGCCAAGGCCGGCCAGCACCGCGCCGAGGCAGAATACCACGGTGAATAGCAGCGACACCGGAATGCCGACGCCGCGCGCCATTTCCATGTCGTCGACGCCGGCGCGGATCATCGCGCCGAGCCGCGTGCGGTCCATCAGCACATAGAGCGCGAGGGCGATCACCAGCGCGATGCCGAGCACCACGAGGCGGAAGGTCGGGAATGCGAAGCCGGCGAGGCGAATAGGCGGGCGCAGCTCGGCCGGCGCCGGCACGGTCCACGGATCGCCGGTCCAGATCATCAGGCAAAGGTCGGCGATGATGAACGAGAAGCCGAGCGTCACCAGCACCTGGCCCTGCACGTTGCCGGCCAGGCGGCGCAGGATCAGCCGCTCGAACAGGATGCCGATCAGGCCGACGCCAAGGCCGGCGCCGAGCACCGCGAACCAGAAGTTGCCGCCATGAAACGTGATGGTCGCGCCCAGATAGGCGCCGAGCATGAAGAAGCCGCCATGCGCCAAGTTTGGAATGCGCATTAGCCCGAAGGCGAGCGAGAAGCCGGATGACAATAGGAACAAGAGCCCGCCGAACGCGATGCTGTTGAGGGTCTGGATGATCCAGAATTGCATGGCGATTTACCCGCACCGCGTCGTAGGGCGGGCAAAGCGGGCGCCTGAGCGCAGCGAAGGCGCAAGCGTGCCCGCCAACGCGCCCGTTGTCTGCCGCGATGCCCATGGCGGGCACGGCGCGCAGCCGTGGCGTGATTGTCCAGCGTCGGAGCAGGCGCCTTTGCCCGCCTTACGGAGGGACGCGCGGCGAGCCATCGCGGTGCATCACTCCAAATTCTTCGCCGGCGGGTAGTCGCGCGAATAGACCGCGTTCTTCAGGAACTCATCTTGGCTGTAGGTCCAGAACTGGCTCACGTTCGGATAGGTCTTGACGACCGTGTTGACGTATTTGCCGTCCTTCTTCTCGACCTTGCGGATGAAGATATTGCCGACGACGTTGCCGAGCTCATCGAAGCTCACCGGTCCTCGGATCGTGTCCGGAACCTTCGCCTCCTTGAGCGCCTTCATCAGTGTGTCCTTGTCCTCGACCTTGCCGTTGATCGCCTTCACGGCGTGCTCGAGCACTTCGCCGCAGAGATACGTTTCGGCCGCGTAGACGCCCGGATCGACCTTGTAGTCGCGCTGGATGTCGGCGACGAATTTCTTGTTGATCGCATTGTCGAGCACGCCCGAATACCAGCAGCCCGAATAGCAGCCGACGCCTTCCTCGCCCATCTGCTGCAGCACCGATTCGTCGATCGGCGTGAAGCCGCCGACGATGGTGAACTTGCCCTTGAGGCCGTATTCGGCGAGCTGGCGGATCAGTTTCAGACCATTCGAGCCCGCATGGCCGGTATAGAGACAATCGACATTCTTGAATTGCGACACATAGGTGCCGTAATCGGGCGCGTTGAGCGGCGTGAAGATCTTCTGCACCACCTTGCCGCCTGCATCCTCGAAGGCGCGCTGGAAGCCGGCGACGTTCTCGTGTCCATAGGCGAAGTCGTCGGCGATCGTGATGGCACGCTTGAGCTTCAACTCCTTCACCGCATAATCGCCCATCGCATGGCTTGGCTGCGCCGAGGTCGAGCTCGGGCGCACCAGCCAGGGATTCGGCTTGCGCTGTGTCATGTCCTCGGCGCCCGCGACGGTCAGGATCGGCGTCTTGGAGGATTTGATGTAGTCGTCGATCGCCAGCGCCTCGAAGGCGGCGAGCGGGCCAATCAGGCAATGCACGCCGAAGCGCTCGACCAGTTCCTGCGTCTTGGTGCGCGCCTGCGCCGGATTGCCGCCGGTGTCGGCGGTCTGCAGCTCGACCGGACGGCCGGCGAGCGTATTGTTGCGCTGCTTGAAGAACACCGTCATGCCCTGTTCCATCTGCAGCCCGCCGGATGCGAGCGCGCCAGATTTCACAGTCAGAAAGCCGACCTTGATGGGACCCGGCTGCGCGACCGCGGCGGGGACCCGCAACGATGCCGCAACGCCCGTGGCGAGCGCGCCCTTGAGCACATTACGACGATGAAGGCTCATGTGGTTTTCTCCCAGTATGTTTTTGTTGGTCACGCGATGGTGTTTTAGTTTTGCGTTCGGCGCAACCGGCTTGCTGTCGCGCCGGCGAGTCATGGCTCAATATTCTTGTTCTCCGGCCAGCTCTCGCGATTGTAGACCGGCTTCTTCAAAAACGCGTCGGCGTCGTAGCTCCAGAACTGGCTCACGTTCGGATAGGTCTTGATCACGCTGTTCACCAGCGCGCTGCCCTTCTTCTCGACCTTGCGGATGTACACATTGCCGACGACGTTGCCGTATTTGTCGAAGCTGACCGGCCCGCGGCAGGTCTCCTCGACCTTGATGCCGCGCAGCGCCTTGATCAGCGCGTCCTTGTCCTCGATCTTGCCGTCGATCTGTTTCAGCGCGGCTTCCAGCACGGCCGCGTTCGTATAGGTCGCCGCCGCATAGAAACCGGGATCGACCTTGTAGTCGCGCTGCATGCCGGCCACGAGCTTCTTGTTCGACGCATTGTCGAGTTGCGCCGAATACCAGCAGGTCGAGAGCGCGCCGATCGATTCATCTCCCATCTGCCTAAGCAGCGACTCGTCGATCGCCGTCATGCCGCCGAGCAGCGGCGTCTTGCCGCCATACTCCTTGTACTGGCGCAGGAACTTCAGCCCGTTCGAGCCCGCGAAGCCCATGAAGATCGCATCGACGTTGGTCTTGAGCTGCGCGATGTAGGTGCCGTAGTCCGGCGCGTTGAGCGGCGGCCACAGCTTCTGTACCACCTTGCCGCCGGCCTCCTCGAAAGTGCGCTGGAATCCGGCGTTCAATTCGTAGCCATACGCGATGTCGTCGGCAATCATCGCGACGCGCTGGTATTTCAGTTCCTTCGCCGCATAGTCGCCCATCGCGTAGGAGCACTGCGCCGAGGTCGAGGTCGCGCGGCAGAACCACGGGTTCGCCTTGCGCTGTGTCATGTCCTCGGCGGCCGCGACGCTGAGCGTCGGCACCTGCTTGTCGCGAATGTAGTCGTCGACCGCGAGCGCCTCGGCGGTGGCGAGCGGCCCGATCAGGCACGAGATATTGTCGCGCTCGACCAGCTCCTGCATTTTCGTGCGCGCGACCGCGGGCGCACCCGCCGAGTCGCCGGTGAAAAGCTGCACCGGACGTCCGGCCAGCATGGTGTTGCGCTCTTTCAGGTAGGTCAGGAGGCCCTGCTCCATCTGCAGCCCGCCGGAGGCGAGCGGCCCCGTTTTGACGGTGAGAAAGCCGATGCGCATCGGCGTTTGCGCGCGTGCGATGAACGGTGCGCCGAGGGCAAGCGTGCTCGCGCCAAGGCCCTTCAGCACGGTTCTGCGATGCATTGCCATGTCGTCTCCTCCCTGATTTTGTCTCGCGGCCTTTTGGCCGTCGTTCTGTCGACAGTATGGCGCGTCAGGAGGACGCGCGCGAGATCAAGTTTTGCCCATCAGGTGGCTGGTATCACGCGCGCGAGCCACGCGGTGACGATCTCCATCACGGCCTGTTCGCGTCCACCATAGAAATGATCGCAATCTTTCACGATGCGCACCTCGCACGGCCCGCCGCAGCGCGCCGCGAAATCCTCGGCCGGATAGATGTGGGCGGGCTCCTTGTCGCCGCGGATGTAGAGCACCGGGCATGTGATGCGCGGCGCCAATGCCAGCAGATCGGGCAGTTCGCCGGAATAGTCCAGATAGCTTTCCGCCGTGATGACGTACCACCAGCCCGGCAGCAGCATCAGCTCCTTGGCCCGGCCTTCGGCGACCATCTGGCGCGCCGTCGCGTTGACTTCCTCGATGCGCTCGCCGCCGAGCAGGCCCACTTTGCTGGCGTGCGGCACGATCGAGGTGCCGCCGAGATGCGCCGAGAGCAGCACCAGCGCGGGCGTGTCGGGGTGATCGGCCACATGCCGCACTGCCAGCATGCCGCCGTTGGAATGGCCGACGACGATCGGCGTCGCAAAACCGCGGCTTTTCAGAAAATCCGCCGCATGGCGATTGTCCGCGATCGCCTCTTTCGTCATCTGAAACGCGCCACCTTTGACGCCGCGGCTGTTAAGGCTGGCGATCATGTCGTGGCCGCGCCGGTTATAGGCGAGGCAGGAATAGCCGAGGCTCACCAGCGGCGGCGGCACCATGCGCGCCGGGCCGGTATAGAAATTCATGCAGTTGCCATGCATGAACAGCGCGGCGTTCGTTGGCGTGGTCGACGGCGTGTAATAGAGCCCGTCGAGTGCGTGCGTGTCGGTGGGAATGGAGATCAATTCGAGATTCATCGCGGCACGGCCACGCTACTTCGCCGGCACGACAGGCAACAGCACGTAGGCCTGCCTGTCTCCCCCAAAATGCAGCGTGGTCTGCCCACCGAAAATCTCCTTCGGCCGGTCGACAGGATCGTCGTGCAGGAACGGCCCGCAGCCGGTCAGCTCGTTCTTGAAGTTGGACAGCTTGCCGCCCGAGCCGCCGCCGTATTCATAGTCCTTGCCGCGTACCGTGAGCGCGATGCGATAGCCCGCCGGCACCACGATCGAGGTCGGCCACAGCTCGATATCGAGCGCGACCGGCTCTTCGGGTGTCAGTGGCTG
>JBBWZU010000357.1:0-10814 GCA_039649225.1 Hyphomicrobiales bacterium
CCTGCGTTCAATGAGGACGTGACGGTGGTCGCCGGCGAGACGCTGGGCTTGCTGATCGGTCCGGGCGGGGTGCTTCCGTTGCCGGTCTACTGAAACGCCCGGCGCTCACGGGCCGCCTTTAAAAGAAGTAGCTCTTGTACAGCGCATCCCCGATCAGCGCGGCGAACAAGATCAGTCCGGCGTCGCGGTTCGACCAGAACAGCCGCAGGCACAGGTCCGGGTCGTCGATATCGAGCCGCTCGATCTGCCAGCCGAGATGCGCGCCGAACAGGATGCAGCCGACAACGAATACCGGCCCGGCGTCCGCCGCCGCCCCGGCAAGCCCGATCAGCAGCACGGCGAGCGCATAGAAGATCATCAGCGCAAGCCGCGTGCGGCCGGCAAACAGCCGCGCGGTGGATTTGACGCCGATCAGCGCGTCGTCCTCGCGGTCCTGATGGGCGTAGATGGTGTCGTAGCCGATCACCCAGCATATCGATCCCGCATAGAGCAGGAGGGCGGGCGCTTCGAGCCGCGAGAATACCGCAGCCCAGCCCATCAGCGCGCCATACGAGAAGGCAAGACCGAGCACGATCTGCGGCCACCAGGTGATCCGCTTCATCAGCGGGTAGATCGCCACGATGCCGAGCGAGGCGATGCCGACGAGAATCGTGAAGCGGTTGAACTGCAGCAGCACGAGCAGCCCGACCAGCGCCTGCGCGACCAGAAACACGATCGCGCCGCGCACGCTCACCTGGCCGGAGGGAATCGGGCGCGAGCGCGTGCGCGCAACCATCGCGTCGAGATCGCGGTCGACGATGTCATTCCAGGTGCAGCCCGCGCCGCGCATCACGAACGCGCCGGTGAAGAACAGCAGCACGTGCCAAGGGTTCGGATAGGGATGGCCGGCGTAGACCGCCGCGATTCCCGCCGACCACCAGCATGGCATCAACAGCAGCCACGAGCCGATCGGGCGGTCGGCGCGCGCGAGGCGCAGATAGGGGCGCAGCCAGGATGGTGCGAGCGTGTCGACCCAGTTGCCGGTGGAATCGGCGACGCGGCCTTCGGTGCCCTGCTTGCGCGGTTCGTCATCCACGGTGGACGGCGGCGCCGGCACGACTCATTTCGCCAGCACGTTACCGGTCAATGTATCAAGCGTGCCGCTGTTGGGCGCCAGCGGGTCGAGCGAGCCGGAGCGCGTGGTGCCGAGCGCATCGCTCAAGCCCGGCCCGGTTGGCTTCGGAGCGCCACCCGCCATGCCGCCGCCGGAGCAGACCTGCTTTTCCGATTGCAGCGTGCGCGTGTGATTGGTCTTCATCGAAGTGGCGGCTTCCGCCGGAATGCCGCACCAGCTCGCATTGGCCTGGATGAACTTGACGACTTTCGCCTCGGCCGCCGCGTAGCTCTTGATCAGCGTGCAGGCTTCCTCGCGCGAAACTTTCTTCTGGATACCAGCCTTGAGCGCAAGGCCGCGCTTTTCGGCCTCGTCGCGCAGCGGCTTGAAGTCGGCGAAGCAGGGCGGCAACTGCTGCTGCGGCGGCGCCTGACCGGGCATGGGCATGCCCGGGCCGATCATCTGCGCGGCCGCGCTTATGGTCAGGCCGAGCACCGCGGTTACGGCGATCGGCACGAGACGAATTGCAATCATTCCCGCTCCCAGTGCCCCGCTTGATACATTGCAGCACCCTCTGACACGAACTTCGGACGCAAAGGGGCGCTGGCAACCATACGATATCTCGTGCCGCTTTTCGATTTGAAGTTTCCCGTGCGGGTTAGCTGCAGATCGAGCAAGAACGTCAAATCGGCGGCACTACGCGCGAGGTCCTGTCTTTTTGAGTCCCTCAGCGCTCCAAGGTCAAGCCCTTATCGCGCCCAAATCCGGCCACATCGCGGCAAACGGCTATAAATGCAAAGGAATTCGTTTTGGCCGGCGGACCGCGGACTGGCACCGACGCCCACCTCCGGGTAAACGGGAGCGATGTCGCGCTATGATTTCCGGACCACCAGGTTGTTTGTCGAGATGCCGCTCGCCGGAGGCGCAATGGTTCCGCTTGAGCGCGACCAGACGAATTACCTCGTCAATGTCCTGCGCATGAAGCCGGGCGCGACCGTGCTGGTGTTCAACGGCCGGGATGGGGAGTGGCGCGCGGAACTGGCCCAAGCGGGCAAAAAGTCCTTCGCGCTGGGACTGGCGGAATGCACGCGTCCGCAGACCCCGGCCGGCGACCTGCATTATCTGTTTGCCCCGCTCAAGCACGCGCGGCTCGACTACATGGTGCAGAAGGCGGTCGAGCTTGGCGCCACGCGCTTGCAACCGGTGCTGACCCGGCACACGCAGTCGGAGCGCATCAACCTGGCGCGCATGCGGGCGAACGCGATCGAAGCGGCCGAGCAGTGCGGCATCCTGTCGATCCCGCAGATCGCGCCGCCCCTGTCGTTCGGCGCGTTCGCCTCGCAGTGGGACGCCTCGCGCCTGCTGGTGTTCTGCGACGAGGACGCCGACGTGAAGGATCCGGCGGCGGCGCTCGGCGCCGCCCGCGCCGGCGGGATTGCCGGAGCGGCGCCGGTCAGCGTCATTGTCGGTCCCGAAGGTGGCTTTGCCGACGAAGAACGTGACGTGTTGATGACGTTACCGAACGTCGTACGGCTTGCGCTCGGTCCTCGGATTCTGCGGGCCGACACCGCAGCCGTCGCGGCACTCGCGCTGGTCCAATCGGTGCTGGGCGACTGGCGTTAGCTCGATCCCGCCACTGTCCACGCGGAACAAAAATAAGACCGCGGCGTTTCACTTCGCCCAATGCTGACCGGGGAACGGCGCAAAGGCGGCTCGATTGCGCCGTACTGCGGCCCGGTTTCCCCGCCCTTTAAGGGACGTGCGTGACGGGGCGCACTTTGTTCAACGTTTTGGCGCGGGGAGAGGTGGACCAATGTCGGGCGATTACAAGTTTGGGATTGAGGAGGAGTATTTTCTAGTCGACGCCGAGAGCAAGTCGGTCTCGCGCGAAATGCCGAAATCTTTTCTTGAGCAAGTCAGCTCCGCGACCGGCGGGCAGGCGATGGGCGAGATGCTGCAGTCGCAGATCGAGGTCGCGACACTGCCGCACGTCGATATCAAGGACGCGCGCACGGAATTGAAATTTCTGCGCCAGACGGTTGCCAATATCGCGAGCGATCATGGGCTGGCCATCCTGGCAGCCGGTACCCATCCCACCGCGACCTGGCGCAGCGCGGTGCAGACGCAGGCTGACCGCTACGACATCGTGATGGAAGACCTGCAGATGATCGGCCAGCGCAACATGCTGTGCGGGCTGCACGTGCACGTCGAGCTGCCCGATACCGACGACCGCGTCGACATCATGATGCGGATGCTGCCCTATCTGCCGTTGTTCATCGCGCTCGCGACATCCTCGCCGTTCTGGCGCAGCCGTTCGACCGGACTGAAGGGCTATCGCCTTGCGGCCTATGACGAATTGCCGCGCACCGGCGTTCCCGAGCTGTTCCGCACGCCGGCCGAATACGAGGCCTACATCGCCGCGCTGGTGAATGCCGGCGTGATGGAGGATTCAAGCTATGTGTGGTGGGCGATCCGTCCCTCGCGCAAGCACCCGACGCTGGAATTGCGCGCGCCCGATTCGTGCACGCTGGTGGAAGATTCCATTGCGATCGCGGCGCTCTACCGCACGCTCGCCCGGCACCTCACCCGCAACCCGTGGCAGAACTGGGACCTGACGGCGGTGACGCGTGCGATCGTGGTGGAGAACAAATGGCGCGCGCAGCGCTATGGCGTGCACGGCACTTTCGTCGACATCGGTGGCGAGGGCGCGATCACGGTGACCGAAATGCTCGAGCAGGTGCTCGAAAAAGTGGAGCGCGATGCGTCCGCGCTCGGCTGCCTCGCGGAGGTGCACCACTGCCGTACCATCGTCGGCAACGGCACGTCGGCCGATACCCAGCTCGCGGTGTTCGAGCAGGCGCAGACCGGCAGCGCCGGAAAGGACGGCGCGCTGCGCGCCGTCACCGACTGGATCGCCGAAGCGACACTGCAATAGCGCGGGAATGCTGCGTGGCGCGCCTCAAGGCCACGGTTAACGTTTCGTTTAACGCTTCTTGGGCGCGTCGGGCTTCTTTGGCGCGTCGCAATTGTGCATCCTGGCGGCGCGCTCGGCGGCCTCCCTCTGCGCGCGCACGCTGGTCAGCTCGGAGCGATATGCCGCGTAGCTGACGATCACGCCGCCGGGCGCGGATTCGGCCTTCGCGACCAGCTCCGTCAGTTCTTTCTCGCGGGCCGCCATGCCGCTGCGTGTCCCGATGATCTCAGGGCAGGTTTTGAAATCGGACGCGTCTTGCGTGACGATGCTGTAGCCGGCGGGATCGCCGATGCCGGTGCATGCCGCGCAGGGGGCACTGAGCAGCGCGATGCCGGCGAGAGAGATTGCGCGTCGAAAACTGCAGTTAGCGTGAACCGCCATGTGGTCCCCAGGGACCGGGATCGGCCGATGGCGCCGCGCCCGGTGCTGTCCCTGCCGCGGGCACGCCGAGTTCGATCGGCGGGCGCGCGGGCAGGAACGGTTTTCCCCCGCCGCTTGCGGGGCCATACGGACCGGCCGGCCCCGCGTCCTGCGGTGCCTTACTCGACGTGTCGTCCGGTTCGCCTTCGGGGCGGTTGGTATCGTCATATTGTGGCACCGCCAAGGGGCCCGTGTCGTGCCCGCCCGCATAGCGCACCAGCGCATCGATGCGTTTGTCGACCGACGGATGGGTGGCGAATATGTCCTGGAAGCCCTCGCGCGGATTGTCGATGCACATCTCCATCACGCCCGAGGTCGCAACTTCCAGCTCGCCGCGATTTTCGATCTTGCGCAAGGCCGAGATCATCGCGTCGGGATTCTTGGTCAATTCCACCGAGCCGGCATCGGCCAGGAACTCGCGCTTGCGCGACAGCGAGAAGCGGATGACCACCGACAGAAACCAGGCAACCGCGATCAGCGCGATCGCGATCACGATGGCAAAGCCCGCGCCGCCTTTGCCGCGGTCACTGTCGCTGCTTGAGCGCGACGAGCCGCGCGAATAGAAGAACATGCGAAAGAACATCTCGGCAAAAAACGAGATGACGCCCGCGATGATCACGGCGATGACCAGCATGCGCACGTCGCCGTTGCGGATATGCGTCAGCTCGTGCCCGAGCACCGCCTCGATCTCGGCATCGTCGAGCGCCTGCAGCAGGCCGGACGTGACCGTGATCGAATACTGCTTCTCGTTCATGCCGCTTGCGAAGGCATTGAGCGCTCCGCTCTCCATGATCTGGAGCTTCGGCATCGGGATGCCGCGCGAGATGCAGAGGTTTTCCAGGAGATTGTAGAGCCGCGGCTCCTCTTGGCGCGTCACCTCGCGCGCGCCCGTCACCATGTCGACCAGCGACTGGTTGAAACGATAGGCGATGACGATCCAGAGCGCGGTGCCGATCGTGGCGAATGGCGCGGCATAGACCGTGTCGCGCCATGCGCGCCGCAGCAGCCATTGCAGCGAGGCGTCGCCGCCCATCGCCTCGGCGGCGAGCGCGCCCGCGAACACCATGACGTAGACGAGGAAGAACAGCCCGATCAGCAGCGCGACCGAGCGCCGACGATTCGACTGGATATGCGTATAGAGACCGTAGGCGTGTTCCATGACTTTAATTGCCTGTCATCCCGGCCAAGCGGTAATTGCCTGTCATCCTGGCCAAGCGGTCCCGGCGACAAACTCCATCGTTAGAACTTCACCTGCGGCGTCGCCGACACGGTCGCGCGTTCCTCGCCGAGGTCGAAGAAGGCCTGGGAGTGGAAACCGAGGGCGGCGGCGAACAAGACCGCCGGGAAGTTCTGGATGCCGGTGTTGTATTCCTGGACGGCGTTGTTGAAGAAGCGCCGCGAGGCCGCGAGCTTGTTCTCGATGTCGGAGAGCTCGCTTTGCAGTTGCTGGAAGTTCTGGTTCGCCTTGAGGTCCGGATAGGACTCCGACAGCGCGAAGATCTGCCGCAGTGCGCCCGAGAGCTGGTTTTCGGCCGCGACCTTCTGCTCGACGCCGGGGGCGGCGATCGCGGTATTGCGCGCCGCGATCACGGCTTCGAGCGTGCCGCGCTCATGCGCCGCATAGCCCTTCACGGTCTCGACCAAGTTGGGAATCAGGTCGTGGCGCTGCTTGAGCTGAACGTCGATGTCGGCGAACGACTGGTTGACCCGCTGCCGCATGGCAACAAGCCCATTGTAGATCATGATGATCCAGAGCACGAGCACGACGAGGATACCGATGATGATCCAGGTCGATGAGATCGAGGACATGAAGGCTCCTTAGGGGCTCTTTGAAGCGAAAGAAGGCAATGGGCGCGCGGCACACTATCCCATTGTGCGGTGCGGGGGCAGGGTCCGACGGCGGTAGTCCTTTGTCGCGGAACATGGATGTTTCGTTCAAAATGGAAGACCGCAGGCCGGATTGTGCTGATTCCGCCACACACCGGCGCAGATCGCGCGATGCCCGCGAACCCAGCGGGCGAGCCGGGCGACCAACCGGAGTCGACCGCACAGTGGGTTCGCTGCACCGTCCCATCCGAAGATGTGCAATCTCATCGCGCGCCTCTTTCGCTGGAGTGCATGACAGGTCACAGTGGGGAACAAGGTTCCAAGCCAAGGGTTGTTACACCGACGTGACGCACGTCAGACGTAACGCAAGGGAAGGTTATCCCATGTCTAAACGTCACCTTTTGATGGCGGCCACGGTCTTTTGCGCGATGGTTCCGGCCCTGGCGCAGGACAGCGCGCCGTCCGAAACCCAGACCCTGCGCGCCACCGGCGCCTACCCGGCGCGGCAGACCAGCGGCCAGTGGCTCGGCTCCAACCTGATCGGTGCCAAGGTGGTCAGCGCCTCGAACGAGACGATCGGCCGTATCGGCAATCTGCTGGTGAACGACGATGGCGTCGTGGAATCCGTCGTGGTCTCGATCGGCGGCGTATTCGGCATCGGCAAAAAGGACGTCGCGGTAACCTACAAGTCGCTCAACATCGCGCGCAGCCGTGACGGCGCGGCGATCGACCACATCACGGTTGCGGCCAACAAGAAGGAACTGAGCCAGGCCGCGGATTTCAAGACACTCTCGCAGCTGAAGGTCGAGACGGCGGGGCGCCGTCCCGCGCAGGACGCGCCGACCGGTCCGGCGCCGGTGAAGTTCACGCCGGCGCAGTAGCACAGGCTGTCGTCCTGGCCGAGCGCGGACGCAGTCCGCCGCGAGAGCGGGACCTATCTATTGTCTCTATCATCGAGCGCCGGACCTGCATGATCCCAGAGAGCCGCTGCGCGGCTTCCGGGATGAGGGTTGAGTGGGCCTTACACCGCGTCCCTGATCGTCGCGGCGGTTTCCAGATCGACCGAGACAAGCTGCGAGATGCCGCGCTCCGCCATGGTTACGCCGAACAGCCGGTTCATGCGCGCCATGGTGATCGGGTTGTGCGTGATGATCACAAAGCGCGTGTCGGTCAGGCGCGTCATTTCATCCAGCAGGTCGCAGAAGCGGTCGACATTGTGATCGTCGAGCGGCGCGTCCACCTCGTCCAGCACGCAGATCGGCGCCGGATTGGTCAGGAACACCGCGAAGATCAGCGCCATCGCGGTCAGCGCCTGCTCGCCGCCCGAGAGCAGCGAAAGCGTCGCCGGCTTCTTGCCGGGGGGCTTGGCCAGGATATCGAGCCCGGCTTCGAGCGGATCGTCGCTTTCGACCAGTTGCAGCTCGGCTGAGCCGCCGCCGAACAGCGAGGTGAACAGGCGCTGGAAATGGCCGTTGACCACTTCGAACGACGACAGCAGCCGCTCGCGCGCTTCCTTGTTCAGGCTCTGGATGCCCTGGCGCAGTCGCTTGATCGCCTCGGTTAGGTCGTCGCGCTCCGTCACCAGATTGGTGTGCTGCGCCTCGACTTCCTTGAGCTCTTCCTCGGCGCGCAGATTGACCGCGCCAAGCCGCTCGCGGTCGCGCCGCAGCTTGTCGAGCTTCTCTTCGATCTCGGCCACATCAGGAAGCGCGTCGCCAGGCTGGATCTCGGCGAGCGCCGCGACCTCGTGCGGTTCGGTCTCCAGCATCTCGCGGATCTCGTGCGCGATGTCGGTGGTGCGGCGGCCGGCGGCTTCAAGGCGCTCCTCGGCACGCGCAGCCTCGGTGCGCGCTTCACCGAACGCTTCGAGCGCGGCGCGCGCGGCCTTGTCGGCTTCGGCGAGCAGCGTTTCGGCGCTGGCTCTACGGTCGAACGCCTCGCGCCGCGCCGCCTCGGCCTGCTCGACCTGCGCGATCAGCGAACGGCGCTGCTCGGCGAACGCGGCCGGCGCGCCTTCGAGCGAGGTGCGCTCTTCCTGCGCTTCGCCATGACGCTGCTCCAGCGTCGCAACCTGACCGGCGGCGCCGGTCTTGCGGCGGTCCCATTCGGCGCGCTCGGCGTTGATCGCCGTCACACGGCGCGCCCGCAATTCGGCTTCACGGGCGAGCGCCTGCGCCTCGCCGCGGGCTTCGGCAAGCACCGCGCGGCGCGCCGAGACTTCGCCACGGGACTCCGCAAGCTGGTTTTCCAACTCGGCCGCCGAGGCGAGGGCCTCCATCGCCTGCATGGCGTCACGCTTGGCCGCCACCGTCTCGTCGCGGCTGGCAACCAAGTGAAGCTTGGCTTCGGCCAGCGCCGAGAGCCGCGCCGTCTGGCGATTTGCCTCGCGTTCGGCAGCCGCATGGGCATCGCGCGCCGCGTCCGCGCGGCTCTGCGCTTCGCGGCGGCCGTTGCGTGCCTCGCCCTCGGCCGCGACCGCGGCGGTGAGATCGGCCTGCGCGGTCTCGACCGCGCGGCGCTTGCCCTCAAGGTCGGTGCGCGCATGGCCAAGCTCGGCGTCCAGGTCAGCCAGGCGGTTCTTGGCGGCAAGGCGGCGCGCGGCGGCGGTCGGCGCATTCGAGGCGGCCGCAAAGCCGTCCCAGCGCCACAGATCGCCCTCCGGCGACACCAGCCGCTGACCCGGCTTGAGCTGTGCGACCAGCGTCGGGCCGAGGGCGCGATCGACCACGCCGATCTGCGCTAGGCGCCGTGCCAGCTCGGCGGGTGCCGTGACGTGGTTTGCGAGCGGCTCGGCACCTTCGGGCAGCGCCGGATCGGTGCCATCGAGGGAGGCGCCGGCCCAGCGGATCGGCGAAGCCGGGTCGACCGGCGCTTCGAGATCATCGCCAAGCGCGGCACCCAGCGCCGCCTCGTAACCCTTCGCAACGGTCAAAAGATCGCTCGCCGGCGGCCAGAGCTTCTTGGCTTCCACGTCGATCATCTTGGCAAGCGCCTTGGCCTCGGCTTCCAGCCGGCCGACGCGGCGTTCCGCTTCGGCGGCCGGTCCGCGCGCCACGTCGAGGGCCTGACGCGCCCCCGAATGCGCCGCTTCCGCCCGCAGCGCGGCAGCCTCGGCCTCTGTCACCATGTCCTGCGCGGTCTCGGCCACGGCGGCGAGCTCCATCACATCCGGCGCGCCGTTCGCGGGCTGCTCCAGCGCGGCGAGTTCGGTTTCGACCTCGCCGATCTGGCCTTCCAGCTTCATCAGGCGCGAGGAATGCTCGCTCATCGCGCGGTCGAGCTGATTGCGCCGCGCCGTCAGATCGGCCAGCGCGGTGGTGAGCTCGCCGAAGGTTTTTTCGACTTCGGCAAGCGATTCCTCGGCCATGACGACGCGCTCGGCGACGATGGCCTCGCGTTCGGCGACGCCGGTCGAGTCCTCCGTCAGGCCGGCTTCCTCGGTCGCGAGACGTTCGAGTGCTGTTTCGGCATCGGCCTGCTGGCGCTTCTCGCGCTCGACGTCGGCCAGGAGCTGCACGAGACGGCGATCGAGATCGAGGATGCGCTCATTGACGCGAGCTTCCTCGCGATCGAGCTGCTCGCGCGCCATGACGAGGCGCTGCAGCGCAGCGCTGGTACGCGCCTCTTCGTCGCGCAGCGGCGGCAGGTCGGCGGCCGCGACCGCCTGGTTTTTCGCGGTCTCGGCCTGCAGCGCGGTCGCCTCGGCCACGACACGGATGGCGTTCTCCTTCGCGTCGGTCGCCGCGATGACTTCGGCATTCGCCGCGATCCAGCGCAGGTGAAACAGCGTCGCCTCGGCCTTGCGGACGTCGGCGGAGACCTGACGGTATTTGATCGCCTGGCGCGCCTGACGCTTGAGTGCGTCCATTTGCTGCGCCAACTGGCCGATGACGTCTTCCAGGCGCCCGAGATTGGTTTCGGCGGCCTTTAGGCGGAGTTCCGCCTCATGGCGGCGTGCGTGCAGGCCGGCAACGCCGGCGGCTTCTTCCAGCACGCGGCGGCGCTGTTCGGGCTTGGCCTGGATGATCTCGCCGATGCGGCCCTGGTGCACCAGCGCCGGCGAACGCGCGCCGGTCGACGCGTCGGCGAACAGGATCTGCACGTCGCGCGCGCGCACGTCGCGGCCGTTGATGCGGTAGTTCGAGCCCGACTCGCGCTCGATGCGGCGGGCGATTTCGAGGAGGTCGGTATCGTTGAACGCGGCCGGCGCCGAGCGCTCGGCATTGTCGATCGAGATCGCGACCTCGGCATTGTTGCGCGCGGGCCGAGTGTTGTTGCCGTTGAAGATGACGTCGTCCATCGACGCCGCACGCATGGATTTGTGCGAGGATTCGCCCATCACCCAGCGCAGCGCTTCGACGAGATTGGATTTGCCGCAACCGTTTGGCCCGACCACGCCGGTCAGGCCGGGCTCGATCAGGAAATCGGTGGGTTCGACGAACGACTTGAAGCCGAGAAGGCGCAGCCGTGTGAGCTTCATACTTCAGGCCTAACTTTGCT
>JBBWZU010000362.1:0-20553 GCA_039649225.1 Hyphomicrobiales bacterium
TGGCGTCGACGGTGTCGAGACCCTCATCCTGCAGCGCATAGGCGCGCATCTTGTTTGCCAGGCCAAGACCACGGCCCTCCTGCTCGAGATACAGGATCACGCCGCCGCCTTCCTCGTTCAAGCGGGCGAGCGCGAGACGAAGCTGATCGCCACAATCGCAGCGGCTTGAACCGAACACGTCGCCGGTAAGACATGACGAGTGCAGCCGGACCGGCACGGGTTTGGAAAAATCCGGCTTGCCGACGATGACCGCGACAGAGCCGCCACCAACTTCGTCGCGGAAGACGACAAAGCGTGTCGAGAGGCCTCCCTGGAGCGGCACCCGGGCTTCGCCCGCGATCTCCAGCGAGTGCGCCTGCTCGTGACGGAATTTCATGACAGCGTCGGGCGACACGACAATGAGAGGAGGTTCGATCAACGCGCTCGACGGCGAATTGATTTCGGCGACCAGAAGCGCCGGAAGCCGCTGCGCGATTTTCGCGAGCTCGATCGCCGCGGCGGACAAGTCGCAGGCAGGGCCACTCGCATCCACCTGTTCTTCGGCATCCGCGTCCGCGACAAGCGACTGGATGGTTTCGGAGTCAGTTCCCTTGTGGAGCGTCAGCGCGACAGGTCCGGTACTCTCGATGCCGAGCGCACGAGCACGCCGCGCGGTCACGACCAGCTTCGGCTTCGCCGGATAACAGAGGTGATCGAACGCAGCCAGCCGGGCGGCGTTGAGGCCATCGACCGGAAGGGCGATCAGGAATTTCGAGGCTTGTGAGGAGAAGATGACCGGCCGATTGCTGCGGAACTCCGCAATTCCGCGCTTGACCAGCACGCGATCCGGTGAACCGAACACTCCGCTCCCCGCGTGTCCGTTCCCGTTCTTTAATTTACTCATGTTCCGTGAGGATTCCATATGACAGGGGGAAAACCGCGAACTAGACTGTTATTGCGATTACTGTTCTTCGGCCTTCAAGGTTCTGCGTATCAGATTAGTGTGGCAGGATGAAGTCCCCACTCCATGAACGGCCGTTAATCATTGAAGATCATAGCGTTGCTCACCCCCTTCGCTCTTTTTCTAGCAACGTCGGGCACGAAGACATGCCTGACCTAGATCAGCCGATTCCCGCAGATGCCAACGCCACGGGCTGGCAATTGGTTCCAAGCAAGTTCCGCACCTCTTGCGAGCCGCTTCCGCCACCTTGGGAGGCCTGGTTCGGCCCTCTGCGTCAAGGGACGGTGGACGACCTCGTGGTGGTCGGCCAGATCGGGCAATCGATCGATGGCCGTATCGCGACGGTGACCGGGCACTCCAAGTACATCAACGGGCCGGCCGGCCTCGACCATCTGCATCGGCTGCGCGCGCTCGTGGATGCCGTGCTGGTCGGCATTGGGACCGCGGTAGCAGACGACCCGCTGCTCACTGTGCGCCGCTGTGTCGGCCCCAGCCCGGCGCGCATCGTGCTCGATCCGAAGGGCCGGATACCGCCAAATTCAAAGGTCCTCGCCGATGACGGCCTCCGACGCATCGTGATCACGGCGCAGGGTGTGCGGCCGCAGCTTCCCGACGGTGTCGAGATCGTCGAGGTGCCGGCACCGGGCGGCGAGGTCGCGCCATCATCCATCCTCGCGGCGTTGCAGGCGCGCGGCTTCAATCGCATCCTGATCGAAGGTGGCGCGCATACGGTGTCGCGCTTCATCGCGGCAGGATGTCTCGACCGCCTTCATGTCGTGGTGGCGCCGATCATCATCGGCGCTGGGCCTTCGGGCGTAACCTTAAAACCGATCGACCGCGCCGATCAGGCGCTCAAGGCTCCGATGCGGGCACACCTGCTCGGCGCCGAAGTGCTGTGCGACTGCGACCTTTCGGCTCAGCGGGTCGCGGTCGGGCGAGCGAAGAAATCCACATGACCAACCCGCATCGATGAGCGGCCGGCCGCGATGTGATCGCGGCGACGCGCCAGCCATGCGACGACATCACTGATCGACGAATTGCCGATTTCCCGCGCCGCGACCGCCCAGCCGGTGAGCACTTCGGTCTGGATTTCGGTATCGCGCGGCCCGAACACCCAGTCGGAGGCCCCTTGCACGACCGTGTAGCCGACCGATTCAAAACGGCCCGGCGCGGCCGCGGCGGCTTCCGGCCCCAGCGCCGGCCCAAAGCCCTTGTCGCCGCGCTGATGCTGATTGACGGCATCGATGACCGCACTGTCCATCGGATCGACCGGATCAAGCGTGGCGAGGCCGTCGTAGCTGAGCGCCGCATAGATCGGCAGCCGCCGCGCGGCCGTCTCGGTCACCAACCGGTCGAGCCAATCCGGCGAGACAAGGTCGAGCAGCGCCGAACTGGTGATGAGGTCGACCGGTCCATCGAGCGCCGCCTCCAGATCGCGCGCGAGATCGACCGGGACCGCAATCACCGAAAGATCCGGTGGCCGTGCGAGGTCGGCTGCGCGGGCAAGCAGGCTGAGGTCGTTGTCCACCAGGCGCCAGCTTTGGCGCCGCGGCAGGCGCCCGCTCACAGCGCGCAACGTCGATCCAAGCCCGCAGGCAAGGTCCACGACGGCAATCGAGTCCCTGCCCGCCGCCCATGCGGCGGCCGCATCGAGCACGGCGGCGCTGCGCGCGCGCCTGTCGTAGAGCTCGCGCAACGCCAGCCAACCGGAAGAGAAGCCGCTCATATCACCCTCTCGATCGCCTGCGAGAACTTCTCGGCCGACCCGCGCCAGGTGGGCAGCTTGTCGGCCGCCGCGCGGGCGCCGGCGGCAAGCGCGTCGCGCGCGGCGGTGTCCTCGATCAGATGCCGGAGGGTAGCCGCCAAGGCCGGCGCATCGCCGGGCGGCACCAGCACGCCGGCGCTGGCCGGGACGGTATCCGGGATGGCCCCGCCGGTCGTGCCGATCACCGGCAGGCCGTGCGCGATGGCCTCGGCATAGGCCATGCCAAAGCCCTCGTAGTGCGAGGCCAGGACAAACACTTCGGAGGCAGCGTAGAGCGCCGCAAGCCGTTCGTCGCTGACCGCGTCCTCGACCGCCACCCTGAGACTGAGTCGGAGACGCTCGATATCGGCCCGGAGTTGCGTCACGGTCGGAGGATGTCGTCCGCAATCGCCCACGATGGTCAGACGCCACGGCAGATCGATCAATCCGGCAAGCGCCTCGATCAAGATGTCATAGCCCTTGCGCGGCACCACCGCGCCGACCGCCAGCAGCGCGACGGTGCCGGTTTGCTTTCGCCGCACGAGAGCGACGCGATCCGTACCCGGCTCGGCAACGGTAATGCGCTCTGCCGGAACGCCGAACTCGCTGGCAAGCGTGCGCGCGGTCGCCGGGCTGGTGACGATGACGCCGCGCGTACAGGCCAGCGCGGCGCGCTCGCTTGTCCTCAGCGTCAACGCGTCGTCCGTCGCCACACCCGTCTCCAGCGCCAGCGGATGGTGCACCAAGGCGATCAGCGGGTGGGTCTCGCGCAGGGACTCGGCCGCCTCCGGCAAGACCCCGAAGGCCAGCCCATCGATCACGATCGGCCGGCCTTTGGGCACGTCGGCCAGATGCGCCTTCGCGGCCGCCTTCGTCAGCGCACTCGGGCGCGGGAAACCGTCACCGAGGCCCAAGACCTCCGGCCGCCAGCCGAGTTCACGCAGCTCCGCGATCATGCGCCTGTCGTAGGCATAGCCGCCGGTCGGCGTGTCGACGTCGCCCGGAATCGCGAAGACAAAGTCGCCCCTCACCACAAGGGCGCCTCGTACCATGCCCGCGCATTCGGAGATTCGCCGACGGTCACGCGGATGGCAGAGATTTCCTTCGGCTCGCGGCCGAGCTTGCCACCCTTCACCGCGGCGGCGAACTGATCGAAGACCCAGCGGGTAAGCCATTCGGTGGTGGTGTTGACGCCCTTGAACTGCGGGATCTCGTCGAGGTTCTTGTAGTTGACCACCTTGAGCGTCGCCTTCAGCACGTCGATGGCGCAGCCGATGTCGACGACGATGCCGTTGGGGTCGAGCTTTTCGGACATGAAGGCGACCGCGACAGTAAACGTCGCGCCATGCAGCGCCTGCGCGGGGCCAAAGACCTCGCCCTTGAACGAGTGGGCGATCATGATGTGGTCGGAAACTTCAACGGCGTACACGCAAGGCTCCTGGCGGTTCTGAGTTGGAATAGCGGATGAGCTGGCATAGCGGCCCGCTCGCGGGATTGAGAATGTCGGGCAGTCTGGCCGGCAGATCGCCGAACCCGATAGCGGGCGCCAGCAAGCCGTCCAGCACCGGATCGTTCAAGAGGTCGAGCGCGGCGGAAAGACGGCGGCGATAATCCCAGCGCGGCCGATGCGACGGCGCGACCTTGCCGACCTGGCTGGAGATCAGCCGCAGGCGGCCGGAATGAAAGCCGCCACCGAGCGGCACCCTGACGTCGTCGGCGCCATACCAGGACAACTCCAGCACGGTCGCCTCGTCGCCGGCGAGCCGCAGTGCGGTCGCCAGGCCCGCCGACGCGGCGCTGGTGTGGATCACAATGTCGCACCCCTCGGGCGCGGCATCCGGCGCCGCGAAGGCGGCGCCGAACGACGCGGCGATCGCGGCCCGCTCCAGGTTGACGTCCACGACCGTGACCTGCGTGCCGGGCATACGGGCGCACAGCCGCGCGACCAGCAGACCCAGGACGCCGGCGCCGACCACCGCGATCCGGTCCGCCGGACCAGGCTGGCAATCCCACATGGCGTTGAGCGCGGTCTCCATGTTGGCGGCCAGCACGGCGCGCTCGGGCGGCAGGTCTTGTGGCAGCAGCACGATATTTTGCTCGGGAAGGTTAAACACGGTCTGGTGCGGATAAAGCGAAAAACACAGGCGGCCTTTGAGCGCCGCCCGGCCTTCCTCGATGCGCGCCACCATCGCGTAGCCATATTTCACCGGGAAAGGAAACGCACCATCCATGAATGGCGCGCGCATCCGCTTGTACTCGCTCTCCGGAATACGCCCTGAAAAGACCAGCCGCTCGGTTCCGCGGCTGAGCGCGCTCGCGACCGCGCGCAGGCGCACTTCACCCTCGGCCGGTGGCAAGACCTGCTCGGCGCGGATTTCCGCAAGGCCGGGGCCCACATACCACAGCGCCTGTGCCTGTTCTGAACTGCCGCCCGCCACCGAATAATCCCGATTGGACTCTCAAACCCGCCGCCCGCTATACCCTCTGCGGCATGGAAAAGCACCCCAACTCACATGTCTGACCGAACCCTTCCGGACTACGCGGTGACGGCGCCCGCCGACCCTCTGACGTCGCGCCGCATCTTCTTTGTCGCCGTCGTGCTGGCCTCGATGGTCGGCCTCGTCTGGCTGTTGTCGTTCGCGCTTTCGGCCGGCGGATTCGGCGTGACCGACTTCATCCTGGTGGCGCTGTTCGCCGTGACGCTGCCCTGGTCGGTGATCGGTTTCTGGAACGCCACCATCGGGCTGTTCATCATGCGCGCCGCCAATCCGGCCGCGGTCGTGACACCGGTTTCGGCGCGGGTGCGCGGCGACGAGCCGATCACCGCCAAGACCGCGATCCTGTGGTGCGTGCGCAATGAGGACACCGGACGCGTCATTCGCAATATCGAGCCGATGATGGAGGGCATCGCGGCCTCCGGAGCGGCGGGCAAATTCCGCTTCTTTATTCTCAGCGACACCAACTATCCGGAAATCGCCGCCACCGAGGAGCCGTGCTTTGCGGCGCTGGCAAAGAAATGGGAAGGCCGCGTCGAGCTCACTTACCGGCGGCGCACCGACAATACCGGCTTCAAGGCTGGCAACGTGTTCGATTTCTGCACCCGATGGGGCGCAGATTATGAGTTCGCCGTCACGCTCGATGCCGACAGCTTTCAGACTGCCGACTCGATCCTGCGCATGGTGCGCATCATGCAGGTCGATCCGAAGCTGGGCATTTTGCAGAGCCTCGTCGTCGGCCTGCCCTCGACCAGCGCGTTCGCGCGCATCTTCCAGTTCGGCATGCGACTCGGCATGCGCTCCTACACGCTCGGCAGCGCGTGGTGGCAGGGCGATTGCGGACCTTACTGGGGCCACAATGCGATCCTGCGGCTCGCACCGTTCATGGCGCATTGCCACATCCCGCCGCGTCCGGACGGCACGCACATCCTCAGCCACGACCAGATCGAGGCCGTGCTGATGCGGCGCGCCGGGTACGACGTGCGCGTGCTGCCCGAGGAAGGCGCGAGCTGGGAGGAGAACCCGCCGACGCTGCTTGAATTCATTCGCCGCGATCTGCGCTGGGCGCAGGGCAACATGCAATATTGGCCGTATCTGGTGATGCCCGGCCTCAAGCCGGTCAGCCGCTACCAGATCGCCTTCGCGATGCTGATGTTCTTAGGCTCGCCCGCCTGGATCGGCCTGCTGGTGCTCGGTTCGCTGGCGGTCGCCACTCAAGGCGCGGCAAATTTCATCCGGCCGGATGCCGGCATGGCGCTGTTCGTGATCACGCTGATCATGTGGTTCGCGCCCAAGATCGCGACCGTGCTCGATGTCGTGTCGCGGCCCAAGCTGCGGCGCGCATTCGGTGGCGCCGGGCGGTTCATCGCCAGCACCATCACCGAGACGACATTCTTCCTGATGCTCTCGCCCATCATGTGGGTCGGCCACACGATGTTTCTTGCCGGCCTGCTGCTCGGCCGCCGCCTCGGCTGGGGCGGACAGGCGCGCGACGATCATTCGGTGCCGTGGAGCGATGCCGCCAAACAGCTTTGGCCGCACACACTGCTCGGCTGGTTCTGCATCCTGGCGCTCGCCTATACGGTCCCGGCCGCGATCCCCTATGCGCTGTTCATCGCGGCCGGGCCAGCGCTGTCGATCCCGCTTGCCGTCATCACCTCATGGCCGAGCGTCGGCCGGGCACTGCTGCGGGCCGGCATCGGCGCATTGCCGGAAGAGAACGCCCCGCCCGCACCGCTGCTCAAGCTCGCGCTGCCGGCGATCGAGGCGGCCGCGGCGCGCGCGGCTTAAGCGGTGTTCGACGCGCTCCGCACCGCACGCGGCGTCTTCCGCTCGCTCCGCATCTATTACTTCGGCCGCCACGACCGTTCGGCGATGGATCGGCTTTACGCGCGGTTCGTGCATCCCGGCGATCTGGTATTCGATGTCGGCTCGCATGTCGGTGACCGCATCGGCGCCTTCCGCCGCATCGGCGCGCGCGTCATCGCCTGCGAGCCGCAGCCAGCTCTCGTCAAGACGCTGCGGTTGATCTACGGGCGCGACAAATCCGTCACGATCGAGCCGGTCGCGGTCGGCCGCAGCCCCGGGCAGATCGAACTCAAGATCAACGTCGACAACCCGACCGTCTCGACCGCGTCGGACGAGTTCGTGAGGGCGGCCGACGGCGCACCGGGCTGGCAAGGCCAGAACTGGGGCAAGAGCATCATGGTCGCCATGACGACGCTCGACGCCCTGATCGCCCGGCATGGCATGCCGGCGTTCATGAAGATCGACGTGGAGGGCTTCGAGGCCGAAGCCCTCGGCGGACTGACACGGCCAGTTCCGGCGCTGTCGTTCGAATTTACCACGATTCAGCGCGACGTCGCGCAAGCCTGCATCGCCCGTTGCGTCGCGCTTGGTTACACGCGCTACAATGCGGCGCTGGGCGAGAGTCAGCGGATGGTCCATGACGATTGGCAAAGCGCGGGCGCGATTGGCACGTGGCTGACAGCGCTGCCGACCGACGCGAATTCCGGGGATATTTATGCGACGCGTGCGTAGCGCCTTGCTGGTCATCATGCTCGCGGCTCTCGCCGCGCCGGCGAGTGCGGCCGACGAGGTCGCGGTCGATCTGCAGAACGCCAGCACGCCGACGCTATGCGCCGAAACCGACAATGTCTACGTCAAGCTGACCTCGCCCGAGGTGCGCCGCTTCACCGTCGAGGCCGTGCATCCAAACTACATCGGCACCGTCGTGGTCGACCGCTCGGCCTTCGACCTGCACAACTGTCCTGAGCTGAAAGCCGCGCCGATCATCACCGAGCAGCCGAAGCGCGTTACGATTTTCGAGACGCCGGAGCTGCAGCTTGTCGGCCTCACGATCCCAAACTTCTGGCGCAAGAACATCGTGCCGGTGCGCGTCGGCGACCGCGTCGAGGCCGGCGTGCAGCTGCTGCAGTTGTGGGTCCGTACCCAGGATCGCGCCGAGGAAGTGCTGGTGCTCTATCCGCAGGACGGCTACTGGCGCGCCCGCCCGCTGCCGCCCAAAAACCTGAACTGGAGCGCCTATGGCACATCGTTCCTGATCGGGCCGATCGAACAGGATCAGCGCCCCTTCGTTGCCGTCAAGGAAGTCGTGTTCGACCCGGTCACCAGGACGTTTCGGTTGAGCTTCATGCGCGGCGGCAGCGCGAGCCTGCGTGTCGATGCGCTCGATATCGAGCACCAGATGCTCGATGTAACCCTCGATCCACCTGTCGGCGGCGACCTGCCGTTCGCGGCGTTGCGCTCGATGTTCGTCACCGAGATCAACAATGACGTCGCGCATCTCGGTTGGCGAGCGAAGGGCGCGCCGAGCTGGGAACGTGCGCCGATCATGGATTTCAAGCGCGCCAGCGTGGTCGAGGTCTGGGCCGGGCGCATCGTGCCATCGCGCCACAACACCAGCGCGCCGGACATGGTATTGCGTGATTTTGCGCGCTAGCTGCCCTTGAGCTTATCCTTCAGCTCCTTCCACGCGCCGCGGAACGGCGCGAAGGTGAACCGCACGGTGAGCTTTCCGGGCGGCACCTGTACGGCGCGAAAGATCACGTTGGCGCGCAGCAGTTCGGCTTCGACGCCGTCGATTGTCACGCGCCACCACGGATCCCACACATCGTTGAGCAGCAGCATGCCGCCTGCGGGCGCATCGACCGCGACGACAATTTCCGTGTTGGAATAGCCGACGAGGCGCGCGCTGCCCGCGCCCTCGAATGACGAGAGCGGCTGCGCCGGCGTCGGCTTCTCCAGCAGCACGGTTTTGGTCGGATCGACGTCGGCGGGCCAGCCTTGCGCGGTCAACTTGGCAAAGTCCACGACGCGCCAATCGCCGAGCAGCATCACGCGCGGTAGCGCACGCGGGTTTTCGTAGACATAGGCATCCTTGGTGCGTGCGATGAAATCGAGATCACCGGGGTTGAGCGACTTGTCGATCTGCTCGACCGGCACGCCGGTCGCGATCAACCGCACCCCGAACAGGTTTGCGAACGTCGAGCGATAGGACGGATAGAGTGCCGAAAACACCCGCTGGCCGGGCGCCGCGACAGTGTCTTGCGCGTTGGTCGCGTCATAGAACCACTTGAGCCGTAGCGGATTGTGCCCGAACACATGCTCACAGCCGTGAATCATGCAGATGTTCGGCCAGTGATAGCCGATACCGATCAGTTCGACGCGGTCGCGATGGTTCGGCTCCTGGCGCGCGAGACGCTGCTTGATCAGCGCGACGGTCTCGTTCTGCGTATCGGGACGCAGCGCGTCATAGACCGCCGGCGGCAGCCCGTTGGATTCGTGCGGCGCGTTGTTCCAGGCGAGGTCCGCGGTGGTGAACACCGTCAACAAGAGCATTGCGGTGACGGGTGCGCCGGCGTTCAGGCGGCGTGCAAACCACAGGACGATGATCGCGCCAGCGACGAAGCAGACACCGGTCAAGATCGGCTTCAACGCGGTCGTCACATTGACCGTCGTCGCGGCGAGCCAGAACGTGAATGCCAGGACGAAGATCGCGATGCCGGTTTCGACGATGCGCTGAATGAGGCTCGCGGGCGGCAACCAGGACAACCAGCGATGCACCAGATAGCCCGTCATGATGGCGATGAGCGCACCGAACACGAAGGTGCCGTCCGCCGGACGGCGGAAGAACTTCACGCCCGGCATGATCTCGTACATCACGCGGAACACCGGCGTGTACCAGCCGAACATGAAGAATGCGGTCAGCAGCGTGGCGATCGTAAAGAAGCGGACTTCGCGCGACCACAGCAATCCGCGGCTCACGCCGATGACGAGCGCGATCGGCGCAATCGCGCCGGAATAAAGCAGACTCATGTTCTGCGCGAGGAACAAATCCGCCAGGCCGAAGCGCTCATTCCATGCCCAGCCGCCCGTACCCCAGAAATCGACCTTGGGGTCCATCGAGCCGAACAGGTCGGCGAAGACCAGCGACAACAGGTGCGTCCAGTGCAGTGACCCCTTGCCGACCTCGATGAAAGTGAATTCGGGCCGGTTCGAACGCAGCGCCAGCAATTGAGTGAGGATCACCGGCACCGTGATGATCACGATCCCGGCGATACCGCCGGCGATCAACGGCACAAGGCTGGCGCGCACGCGCGCTAATTTGTCTTCAGCGGCGAGCCAGTAGGCCAGCACAAATCCGGCAAGCACATAAAGCTCGAGCAGCGCGATCTGATCGCGCCCCAGCGCCAGCAGCCCGCCGCACGCACCCGCGAGCGCGCCCCAGCGCCAGGACCCGCGATCGAGTGCGCGCGCCAGCAGCCAGAGCGTCGGCGGGAAATACGCCAGGCTGATGATCTCTCCGGTGTGCTGCAGCCGTGCGCTTGCGGCACCGCCGAACGCGAATGCCATCGCCGCAACGAGCCCAGCCGTCGAATGCCAGCCGCGGTCGCGGAAGAACAGGATAATTCCAAGACCGCCGATGAAGAGATACGCGAATGTGATGCTGTCGACCGCACGGAAACTCGGCGCTGCGCTGACATAGGCGAGCAGAACATGCAGCGGCGAGGCCAGCATCGATTGCGGATCGGCGATATTCGGCCAGCCGGCGAAGACACTCGGCGACCAGAACGGCGATGCGCCGGTCGCGAACGCCTGCGCCATGAACGCGATCGGTGGAAGCACGCTCGACTTCGCGTCATACGGCACCGTGACGGCGCCGGAGAGCCACGGCCATGACGGCACGAGGAAGGCGAGCGCAAACAGCGCAATCGTGATGGCAAAATGAGGCTGCGCGGCGCGTTCGGTATTCATCGGCCGTCAGATCGCCACGCTGGTTGCGTCATATTCGAAGATCCAATCATAGCGCTGCTTCACGGTCGTCTCGTTCCACTGCCCGTCGACATAGGCCTTTGCACCGTTGGCATCCGCGAGCGCGGGGTTGTGGAAACGCTTCGCCATGTCGTTGGCGCCGCGCACCAGCCTGGCGGTGCGCGCGACGCGTGCGACGTCGTAGCACGCAAGGGCCGCCATGGCATCGTCATGCGCGCCGAGGCAGCGCGCCAGCATCAGGCCATCCTCGATCGCCATGTTGGCGCCCTGCCCCAGCATCGGCAATGTCGGATGCGCGGCATCGCCAAGTAAAGTGGCGCGCCCATGCGAGAAGCGCGTCAGCGGCTCGCGTCCGAGCAGCGCCCATTTATACGGCTCGGCGATGTTGCGGATGATGGTGTGAATGTCGTCATTCCAGCCGACAAAGTCCGCGGCGCATTCTTCGCAGCTGCCGCGTTCGGTCCAGGACTCCACGCGCCAGTCGCGCTCGATGATGCCGACGAAATTGAAGATCTCGCCCCGGCGCAGCAGATAGTTGATGACGTGGCCGCCCGGACCGACCCAGTTGACGCCGACATTGCGACGCATGTGCGGCGGCAGTTTTCCGACCGGCACAAGCCCGCGCCACGCCATGCAGCCGGTGAACTGCGCCTTGTCGTCGCCAACGAGGATATTGCGGATGCGCGAGTGCACGCCGTCGGCCCCGATCAGTGCGTCGCCGCTGACACGCTCGCCATTGGCGAGCTGAAGCGTAACGCCGGCGCCGTCATCGTCAAATCCGACACAACGCGCGCCGAGACGGATCGCGTTGGGCTTCTGCGCGCGCACCGCGTCGATCAACACGCGATGCAGATCGGCGCGGTGGATCATGAAGTATGGCGCGCCATAGCGCGCAACCGAGTCGGCGACGAGATCGAACAGCTTCCAGGTCTCACCCGTATTCCACAGCCGGATTTCCTTGCCGGCCGCTTCGCACCAGACCTTGCGGATCGCGCCCTCAAGCCCGAGCGCGAACAGCACGCGCGCGCCGTTGGCCGAAACCTGCACGCCGGCACCGAGCTCGGCGAGCTCGTGCGCTTGCTCGTAGACGTCGACGTCATGGCCGGCGCGCAGTAGCGCCAACGCGGCTGTCAGCCCGCCAATGCCTGCGCCGACGATCAGGATATGCAACGTTTTCTCCACACGAAAGCGAATGACATCACTAGCGCTTGCGATCCCGATTGCAATCGGAGTTTACTGGATACCCGCCTTCGCGGGACATGACGAGTAGCGAGATCATTTCATGACCGAGCCCATGCTGCCGCGCGAGCGCGCTGACTACTCGGCGATCGTCGACCGTCCACCGCTGAAATTGCCCGGCGATGCGCGAATCATTTTCTGGAGCATCGTCAATCTGGAAGTCTGGGACATCGGCAGGCCGATGGCGCGGCAGGTGCTTCCAGCACCGACCGGCGCGCCGATGCTCCCCGACGTGCCGAACTGGAGCTGGCACGAATACGGCATGCGCGTTGGCGTCTGGCGGTTCTTTGATTTGTACAAGCGCCTCGGCGTCAAGCCGACGCTCTCGATCAACGCACGGGTGTGCGAGGACTATGTGCGCGTCGCCGAAGAGGCGAGGCGCGCGGGCTGGGAGTTCATGGGCCATTCCTACGAGCAGGGCCCGATCCACAAGGAGCCCGACCAGGCCGCGATGATCGCGCGATCGATGAGCATCCTGGAAAAATTCACCGGCAAGCGCCCGGTCGGCTGGCTCGGGCCGGGCCTGACCGAGACGCTGGAAACACCGGAGCTGCTCGCGGCCGCGGGCGTGAAATACATCGGCGACTGGGTCTATGACGACGAGCCGACCGTGATCCGCACCGACAAAGGCCCGCTCGTCACACTGCCCTATTCGGTCGAGCTCAACGACATCCCGATGATGCTGGTGCAGCACCATGAGAGCGACTATCTGCTCAAGCGCACCATCGACCAGTTCGACCGGCTCTATGCCGAAGGCCGTGATCGCGCCAAGATCGTTTCGCTGGCGATCCACCCCTACATTTCCGGCCAGCCGCATCGGATCAAATACCTCGAGGCGATCTACGATCATGTGGCGCGGCACGATGGCGTGCTGCACTGGAACGGCGAGCAGATCCTCGACTGGTACCTCGCGCAAACGAACACAAACCTGAAAGCCGCCGAATGAACGAACTCACGCAGCGTCCCTCCTTCGGCATGATGCCGACCGAGCGCATCACCTACTCGCCGATCTCCGAACGCAAGACGCTGACGCTCCCCGGTGGCGCCCGCATGGCTGTGTGGGTGATCGTGAATGTCGAGGAATGGGACATTCTCTCGCCGATGCCGCGTACGGTGCTGACGCCGCCGGCCGGCGGCGCGCCCTCGCCCGACATTCCGAACTGGGCTTGGCACGAATACGGCAACCGCGTCGGCTTTTGGCGTTTCGTGAAGATCTTCGATGAATTCAAGATCCCGGCCGCGCTCGCGATCAACGGCTCGGCGATTGCCGCTTATCCGCAGATCGTCGCGGCTGCCAATGCGCGCGACTGGGAATACATCGGTCATGGCTTTACCCAGCGCAACATGCAGAAGGTCGAGGATGAACGCGCCGACATCCGCCGCACGCGCGAGGTGATCGCCAAGGCGTCCGGCAAGCCGCCGCGCGGCTGGCTCGGGCCTGGCCTCACCGAAACGTGGGAAACGCCGGACCTGCTGGTGGAGGAAGGCTACGACTACGTCTGCGACTGGGTGCTCGACGACCAGCCGGTGTGGCTGAACACGCGCACCAAGCCGATCCTCAACGTGCCCTATACGCAGGAGTGCAATGACGTCGCCATGATGCTGATCCAGCATCACAAGGCGTCGGAATATTTCGACCGCGCGCGCGACCAATTCGAGCAGATCTACGCCGACAGCGCGGACGGCGCGCGCGTGATGGCGCTGGTGCTGCATCCCTACATCATGGGCGCGGCGCATCGGGTGAAATATTTCCGCCAGGCGATCGAGCTGATCGCGGCGAAGAAAGACGTGGCGTTCATGACCGGCGCGCAAATTGCGGACTGGTACGTAAAGAACGCTGCTGCTTCGGCCTAAGCCTCAGCTCCGCTCGTTCTCGGGCGCATGTGCCGTGCCTTCCGGCTCAGCTTCAGGTGGAAGGCCGGCAGCCTCGCGCTCGGCTTTGCGCTTGGCGGAGCGCTCCATCAGCTTCTGCAGCTTTTCGTCCTGCCGGGAGCGGGCGGAGCGGTCGCGGTCCGAGCGCTGCTGGCGATAATTCGGCTTGAAGGCCATGACTGCTACTCCCGGGTCGCGACAGACCACACACGCCGCGCTCGCTTGGCGACCGTCCAGCTATACGACGACTGGGTGGCCTTTAGCCAACGTTATGCCGCCCGGTTTGGTTAAGTCCCTGTACGGCAACCCGGAACCATGACGCCGCCCGATCATTTTCAATGCGGGGAGGCACGCGAAAAGCAGGCGCTCCTGCGCCATTTTGGGATCGTGCCATGACCGACAATAAATACCAGCCAAGCCCGCGCGACCGCGCCAACGACGCCCGGCTGATGACGCCGCTGGCCTTGATGGGCCTGATCATCGCGGGCGGGTTTCTGTTCGCCGTGTATCAGGGCGGACAAACGGCCCCAACCGTCGCGCAGGCCCAGGCCACGCAGACGACGCGATAGCAAAGGCGCGTCAGCACCGCGCCGGCGTTAGATCGACTGCAGTGCCTTGCCTGCCCAACAATAACAATGGACGGCGAGGTCACCCAACCGAGCCCAAGCTTCTATTGTCCCCTCACTCGATCGGTCGACAGGCGTCGAGCACCTCACCCACGATCCCTTCCGGATGAGAAACAACTGCTAGGTTGTGACTCCGAAATACCCTTCCGCAAACGTGCCGCATGGCCTAAGTCCTGCCCAAACTCTCCCACATTCCTCTCAAGGTCCCCCCTCGCCCCCATGATCCGTCTCGACAATATTTCCAAGCAGAATGGCCACCAGATCGTCTTCATCGAGGCCTCCGCGGCGCTGCAGCGGGGCGAGAAGGTCGGGCTTGTCGGTCCCAACGGCTCCGGCAAGACGACGCTGTTCCGGCTGATCACCGGAGAGGACGTCCCGGATGAAGGTCAGGTGGCGGTCGATCGCGGCGTGACCATCGGATATTTCAGCCAAGACGTCGGCGAGATGGCGGGCCGCAGCGCCGTCGCGGAGGTGATGGACGGCGCCGGCCCCGTGGCGGAGGTGGCGGCCGAGCTCAAGGAGCTGGAAACCGCGATGGCCGACCCGGACCGGGCGGACGAAATGGAGGCCATCATCGAGCGCTACGGCGAGGTGCAGCATCGCTTCGAGGAACTCGATGGCTACGCGCTCGACGGCCGCGCGCGCGAAGTGCTCTCGGGGCTCAGCTTCAGCCAGGAGATGATGGAGGGCGATGTGGCCAAGCTGTCGGGCGGCTGGAAGACGCGCGTCGCGCTCGCCCGCATCCTGCTGATGCGCCCGGATGTCATGCTGCTCGACGAGCCGAGCAACCATCTGGATCTGGAAAGCCTGATCTGGCTGGAGCAGTTCCTCAAAGGTTATGAGGGCGCGCTGCTGATGACTTCGCACGACCGCGAGTTCATGAACCGCATCGTCAACAAAGTGGTGGAGATCGACGGCGGCGCGCTGGCCGGGTACTCGGGCAACTACGAATTCTACGAACAACAGCGCGCGCTTGCCGAAAAGCAGCAGCAGGCGCAGTTCGAGCGCCAGCAGGCGATGCTGGCCAAAGAAATCAAGTTCATCGAGCGGTTCAAGGCGCGCGCGTCCCATGCGGCACAAGTGCAGAGCCGGGTGAAGAAGCTGGACAAGATCGAGCGCGTGGAACCACCCAAGCGCCGTCAGACCGTGGAGTTCGAGTTCATGCCGGCGCCGCGCTCCGGCGAGGACGTGGTCAGCCTGAAGAACGTGCACAAAGGCTATGGCAGCCGGACCATCTACGAGGGGCTGGACTTCATGGTCCGCCGCAAGGAGCGCTGGTGCGTGATGGGCATCAACGGCGCCGGCAAGTCCACGCTGCTCAAGCTGGTGGCGGGCTCGACCGAACCGGATGACGGCACGGTGGCGCTCGGCGGCAGCGTAAAGATGGGCTACTTCGCGCAGCACGCCATGGATCTGCTCGATGGCGACCGCACGGTGTTCCAATCGCTGGAAGATTCATTCCCGCAGGCCGGACAGGGTAGCTTGCGCGCGCTTGCCGGCTGCTTCGGATTTTCCGGCGACGACGTGGAGAAGAAATGCCGCGTGCTGTCGGGCGGCGAGAAGGCGCGGCTGGTGATGGCGAAGATGCTTTACGATCCGCCGAATTTCCTGGTGCTGGACGAGCCGACCAACCATCTCGACATGGCGACCAAGGAGATGCTGATCACCGCGCTGTCGCAATATGAAGGCACCATGCTGTTCGTCTCGCACGACCGGCACTTTCTCGCCGCCCTGTCCAATCGCGTGCTGGAATTGACGCCCGAGGGCATTCATCAATACGGCGGCGGCTACACGGAATATGTCGCGCGCACTGGCCAAGAGGCGCCGGGGCTGCATAGCTGAGAGGGACAAGAGGCCGCTCCGCCTACCTTGTCCGCCGCGCCAATCTGCCGCACAAAGGCGCACGTTCAATTTCACGTCCCAAGGAAATTCCCATGTCCTCAGGCCTCCGCAAAGGTCTCACCTCCTACGGCGATCCCGGCTTTTCGCTGTTCCTGCGCAAGGCCTTCATCAAGGCCAAGGGCTTCTCCGACGACGCGCTCGACCGACCGATCATCGGCATTACCGACACTTACTCCGACTTCAACCCGTGCCACGGCAACGTGCCGCAACTGATCGAAGCGGCAAAGCGCGGCGTCATGCTCGCCGGCGGGCTGCCGATGGAGTTTCCCACGATCTCGATCCACGAGAGTTTTTCCGCGCCGACCTCGATGTATCTGCGCAACCTGATGTCGATCGACACCGAGGAGATGGTGCGCGCGCAGCCGATGGACGCGGTCGTTGTTATTGGCGGCTGCGACAAGACTTTGCCGGCCCAGGTGATGGGCGCGATTTCGGCCGACAAGCCCGCGATCGTGGTGCCGACCGGCCCGATGGTGGTCGGCCACTATAAAGGCGAGGTGCTCGGCGCTTGCACGGATTGCCGTCGCCTGTGGGCGCAGCATCGCGCCGGCAAGATGGACGAAGCCGAGATCGAAGTCGTGAGCGGGCGGCTCGCACCGTCGGTCGGGACCTGCATGGTGATGGGCACGGCGAGCACGATGGCCTGCGTGATCGAGGCGATGGGCTTTTCGCTGCCGATGGCAGGGACGATTCCCGCCGTGCATGCCGAGCGCGTGCGGCTGGCGGAGGCGAGCGGCCGAAAAGCTGTCGAGATGGCCAAGAACGAATCGCCACGACCGCGCGATCTGCTCACCGAGCGCGGCTTGCGCAACGCGCTGATCGTGCTGCAGGCGATTGGTGGCTCCACGAATGGAATCGTGCATCTCGCCGCGATGGCGGGCCGCGCCGGCATCACGCTCGATCTCGATGCCTTCGATGATCTCTCCAAGAAGGTGCCGGTGCTGATCGACCTGAAGCCCTCGGGCGATCACTACATGGAGCACTTCCATCACGCCGGCGGCGTACCGCGGCTGATGCAGGAACTGTCCGACATTCTCGATCTCGATGCCCCGACGGTCGCCGGAACGTTGCGCGATCACATGAACGGCGCCGAACAGGTGCCCGGACAAACCGTGATCCGCACGCGCGCGAACCCGATCAACGCGCAGGGCGCGATGTGCGTTCTGCGCGGCAACATCGCGCCGCGCGGCGCGGTGATCAAGCAGTCGGCAGCCTCGCCGAAGCTGATGACGCATGAAGGCCGTGCGGTCGTGTTCGAGAACATCGAGGACATGACCTTGCGCATGGACGACATGAATCTCGACGTGAACGCGGACGACGTGCTGGTGCTGCGCAATGCGGGGCCGAAGGGCGCGCCGGGCATGCCCGAGGCCGGCTACCTGCCGATCCCCAAGAAGCTCGCGCAGCAGGGCGTAAAAGACATGGTGCGGATTTCCGACGCGCGCATGAGCGGCACGGCGTTCGGCACCATCGTGCTGCACATCACGCCGGAAAGCGCCGCAGGCGGGCCGCTCGCACTGGTGCAGACCGGCGACCGCATCCGGCTCGATGTGCCGAAGCGCAGCATCGAATTGCTGGTGGATGAGGCGGAACTGGCACGCCGCGCGGCGCTATTCGTAGCTCCGCCCGTGCATGAGGGCTCGAACCGCGGCTATTCCTGGCTGTACCAGCAGCATGTCACGCAGGCGGACGAGGGCTGCGACTTCGACTTCCTCCAAAGTAAGCCTTGAGCGCACCCGGCAGGCCATAGCCCGAGCCTATATTTTCGCCTAACCGCATCGCGCGTCTTGCATTTCGCGCCTCATGTGAAAATGGTGCGTCGACTATCATTGAGGCGAGATCTGTCATGCCGGACGGGATGTCGGCGTTGCAACTGGTGCTCGGCGGGGACGCCACGCTCTACGCCATCGTGGCGCTGTCGCTCTATGTGAGCGTATGCGCCGTGATGCTCGCGGCACTTGTCACGCTGCCGTTCGGCGCATTTCTGGCGCTGGTGAAGTTCCCCGGGCGCACCTTCGTCGTCGTCGTCATCAACGCCTTCATGGGCCTGCCGCCGGTGGTGGTCGGGCTTGCGGTCTATCTGTTGCTCTCGCGCTCCGGACCGCTCGGCGCGCTCGGCATCCTGTTTACGCCGCGCGCGATGATCATCGCGCAGGCGCTGCTGGTCATGCCGATCATCGCCGCGCTGACGCGGCAGACGATCGAGGACCTATGGGCGGAATACCGCGAAGAACTGACCGCGTTGCGCGTTTCACCGGCGCGCCGCGTCGCGACATTGCTCTGGGACGCACGCTTCTCGCTGGTGACGACGCTGCTCGCGGGCTTTGGCCGCGCGGCGGCGGAAGTCGGCACCGTCATGGTGGTCGGCGGCAATATCGACGGCTTCACCCGCACGATGACGACGGCAATCGCGCTGGAAACCTCGAAGGGCGACCTGCCGCTCGCCATGGGACTGGGAATGGTGCTGATCACGCTGATCATCGGGGTGAATGCGCTGGCCTGGGGCGCCCGACGCCTTGGCGAAGTGCGGGCGGGCTGATCATGCGGGCTCCGGTCAGCGATCTGCCGGTCGCGTTCGAAAATACCTCGTTGCGCGTTGGCGACGTTCGCCTCCTGAACGACATCGATCTCGTGCTCGGTCCAGGCGCGCCGACGGTCCTGCTCGGACCGAACGGCTCGGGCAAAAGCACGTTGCTGCGCCTCGCCATGAGGCTCGTGGCGCCCACAAGTGGGCGCGTTGCATGGGGTGGACGCGTCGAACCCGGAGAGCGGCTCGCAATGGTGTTCCAGCGCCCGGTGATGTTGCGGCGGACGGCGGCGGCGAACATTGCCTATGCGCTGCCCATGCGTGACGACGCGCGCGTGATGGATCTGCTGACCCGGGTCGGTCTCGCGCCGCTTGCGCGCCGTCCGGCGCGAAAGCTCTCGGGCGGCGAGCAGCAGCGCCTCGCGCTGGCGCGCGCGCTCGCGCGCAATCCGGAGATTCTGTTTCTCGACGAGCCGACCGCGAGCCTCGATCCGGCCGCCACCAAGGCGGTCGAGGACATCGTGCAGCAGATCGCGCACGCGGGCGTGAAGATCGTGATGGCGACGCACGACATCGGGCAGGCGCACCGGCTCGCCGGCGATATCGTATTCCTTGCGCGCGGCCGCCTCATCGAGCACGCGCAAGCGCAGCACTTCTTCACCTCACCCACGACACCCGAGGCCGCCGCATTCCTGCGCGGCGAACTGGTGATTTAAGGAGGCAATCATGAACCGCCGCATTCTTCTCGGCCTTCTCGCCGCCGTGCTAGCCGCCCCGGCACTCGCGCAGGACAAATCCATCGTCGTTGCCTCGACCACCTCGACACAGGACTCCGGCCTGTTCGGTCACGTTCTTCCCGCGTTCAAAGCCAAAACGGGGATCGACGTGAAGGTGATTTCGCAAGGCACCGGCCAGGCACTCGATACCGGACGGCGTGGCGACGCCGACGTGGTCTTTGTGCATGCGCGACCGCAGGAAGAAAAGTTCGTCGCGGATGGCTTCGGCGTGAAGCGTCATGCCGTGATGTACAACGACTTCGTCCTGGTCGGACCGAAGAGCGATCCGGCCGGCGTGAAGGGCAAAGACATCACGACTGCGCTGAAAGCGATCAAGGACAAGGCCGCGCCATTCGTGTCGCGCGGCGATCGATCGGGCACGCACGCAGCCGAGCTGGCGCTGTGGAAGTCTGCCGGTATCGACATCGCGGCGGACAAAGGCGCCGGTTCTTTGGACCCATGGTATCGCGAGATCGGCCAGGGCATGGGGGCTGCACTCAACATGGCGTCGTCGATGAATGGTTATACGCTGGCCGACCGCGGCACGTGGCTCGCGTTCAAGAACCGCGGCGAACTCGACATCGTGATCGAAGGCGACAAGCCGTTGTTCAATCAGTACGGCGTCATGCTGGTGAA
>JBBWZU010000398.1:0-4482 GCA_039649225.1 Hyphomicrobiales bacterium
CAAGCCCGGCGCGCATGTGGGCGCGATCGGCTGCAGCCCGATGCAGTGCGATGCGCATCTGATCCTCCAATGTTGCCAGAATCTGCCCCAGGCGATCATTGCCGGCCGCGTTGGCGATGATGCGATGCAAATCCGCATTGGTGCGGAAATAGCCGGCGGCATCGGTTGATTTCACCGCGGCCTCCTGTTCGCGCAGGATTGCGCGCAACGCCTTGATCTGCTCATCGGTGATCCGCTGCGCCGCAAACCGCGCGGCGCAGGCCTCCAGAAAAATGCGAATCTCGTGGATCGCCAACAGATCGGCCGGGTTGACCGTCGCAACCACAACACCACGCCGGGGTTGCTCGACCGCCAATCCCTGCGCGACAAGCCCGAGCACGGCTTCCCGCACCGGACTGCGCGACACGTTCAGCCGCCGCGCCAATTCCGGCACGCTCAGTTGCTCGCCCGCGCGCAAAGTGCCGTGGAATATGGCCTCTCGCAGCGCGCCCTGGACCGTATCGACGATTCGCGCCGCGGCGTTGAGTACCGGGAGGTCTGTCATGTGTCAGACAAGCTCCAGCAACCGATGCAGCGACGTCTCGGTGAAGTCCGGCAGCGCTCCATCATGCGGTTTGAGCCCGATTCGGTTGTGCCAGTACACCGGCATTCCAACGCCGCGTGCGCCGGGGACATCCGCTGCCGAGCCCGCCACGAACAAAATCCGCTGCGGCGCAATGCCGAGCTGCCGTATGACCGCCGAATAGGTCTCCGGCCGCGGCTTGTAATAGCCGACACTTTCGGCGGTCACCACGGCCGCGAACGGGCCGCCTACCCGCTCGGCGGCGATCGATCCGAGGCGCTGCGAGCAGTTGGTGACGATGCCAAGCGGCGCGCGACGCGCGAGCTCGGCGATGACCGCACGGGTCTCGGGCCACGGAGCAAGCTCGTTCCAGCGGCGCGCCAATTCGCGGGCGACCTCGGCCTCCATCGTGCACTCGACGGCAGCGCGCGCAACGAGCTCCTCATAGGGCGAATAGGCGCCGGCCTGATAGGTGAGTTCGAGATAGCGCCGCCGCCAGCGCATTCCGGCGTCGGCAGAACCCGCCACGGCGTTCCACAGCGACCAGGAGTCGATCAGCGCGGTCAGCAGGTCGAACACCACCGCCTCGTATCGACTCCCGGTCATCCCGATCCTCCCTGGCAATTCGATTTCTGACATGTTACATGTAACATGTCAAATTGCTCGAACGAGTTCGCATTTGGAAGCCGAGATGGCGATCGCGCGATCACACGGCGTTGGAGTGAGGTTTGCGCGAAGAGATGGCACCCTGCTTTCGGCCTTTCTTCTCGCCGCGCTCTTGCTGCCGACGCTCCACGGCCCCGCCGCCACGCAGCCGAGCCTGCCAACCAAGCAGATTACGATCATAGTGCCGTTCGCGGCGGGCGGGCCGAGCGACGCGATGGCCCGCCTGATCGCGCAAGGATTGGGCGACCAGGTCGGCGCACGCGTCCTTGTCGAAAACGTCGCGGGCGCTGGCGGAACCATCGGCAGCGCACGCGTTTCACGCGCGGAGCCCGACGGGCACACGCTGCTGTTCGGCAATATTGGGACGCACGCGGCCAATGTCGGGCTCTACAAGAACTTGCCCTACGATCCGCAGGCCGATTTCGAGCCCGTGATGCTGGTTGCGAGCGTGCCGTTCGTCGTCGCGGCGAGGCGCGAACTTCCCGCCGACAGCTTCGCACGCTTCCGCGCGCTGGCGTCGGCCAAGCCCGGCGAGCTCAACTATGGCAGCGCCGGCATTGGCTCGGCCTCACATCTTGCCTGCCTCCTGCTCGATGCCGCGATGGGCGCCAAGGCGCGCCATATTCCGTATCGCGGCGTGGCGCCGGCGATGAACGATCTTGTCGGCGGGCAGATCGATTTCATGTGCGATCAGACGGTCACCATGATCCCCCAAATCCGGGGCGGCACAGTGCGGGCCCTCGCGGTCCTGTCGCGCACGCGGATCGCGCTGCTGCCGGGCCTGCCGACCGCAGCGGAGGCCGGACTGCCGGATGTGCAGGTAGAAGCTTGGAACGCGCTCTTCGCGCCGAAAGGAACGCCCCGCGCCGTCGTCGAGCGGATGTTCGCACTCACCTGGGCTGCGCTTGCCACGCCCTCAACGCGCGCCCGCTTTGAGGAACTCGGCGCGATCGTCCCGACGCAAGAGGAGGCCTCACCCGATGCATTGCGCAAGCACGTTGCCGCCGAAGTGATCAGATGGACACGGACGCTCAAGGCAAGCGGGGTTACGCTCGACTAGGACGCGCTGGTGCGACGTGGGGCGCCCGTCTAACATGCCAGCATGAACGAAATCGCACGCCCGATACCGCTTGATCCGCTCACTATCCGCATGCACGAGCGCGATAACGTCGCGATCGTCGCCAATGACGGCGGCCTGCCGAAGGGCACAGTGCTGTCTTCGGGCGTGACACTGCGCGAGCATGTCCCACAAGGCCACAAGGTCGCGCTGGCCGATCTTCGCGCCGAAGACCCGGTGCTGCGCTACAACGTGACGATCGGCACCGCGCTGCACGACATTCCGGCCGGAAGCTGGATCAACGAGCGGCTGCTGAAAATGCCGGCGGCGCCCGGTCTGTCCGACCTGCCGATCGCGACGCAGGCGCGCGAAGCCTTGCCGCCGCTGGCGGGTTACACTTTTCAAGGCTATCGCAATGCCGACGGTTCGGCCGCCACGCGCAATGTCCTCGGCATCACCACGACCGTGCAGTGCGTGTCCGGCGTCGTCGAGTATGCGGTGGGGCGCATCAAAGCCGAACTGCTGCCGCGTTTCCCGAATGTGGACGATGTCGTGGGGCTCGAGCACAGCTATGGCTGCGGCGTCGCGATCGACGCGCCGGGTGCCGGCGTTCCGATCCGCACGCTGCGCAACATCAGCCTCAATCCGAATTTCGGCGGCGCCACGATGGTGGTCGGCCTTGGTTGCGAGAAGCTGCAGCCCGAGCGGCTTTTCCCGCCCGGGACGAGCGTGCCGTTCTCCCTGGTGACGCTGCAGGACGAATCCCATGTCGGCTTCGAGTCCATGATCGCCTCGATCATGGAGACGGCCGAGGGGCATCTCGCGAACCTCAATGCGCGGCGGCGCGAGACCTGCCCGGCCGCCGATCTGGTCGTCGGCATGCAATGCGGCGGCAGCGATGCGTTTTCCGGCGTGACCGCCAATCCGGCGCTCGGCTTTGCAACCGATCTTCTGGTGCGGGCCGGCGCAACCGTGATGTTCTCGGAAGTCACCGAGGTGCGCGACGGGATCGACCAGCTCACCGCGCGCGCCGTCGACGCCGATGTGGCGCAGGCGCTGATCCGCGAGATGGACTGGTACGACAGCTATCTCGAGCGCGGCCTCGCCGACCGCAGCGCCAACACCACACCCGGCAACAAGAAGGGCGGCCTCTCCAACATCGTCGAGAAGGCGATGGGCTCGATCATCAAGTCCGGCACCGCGCCGATTTCCGGCGTCGTTGCGCCCGGCGAACGGGCGCGCCAGAAGGGCCTGCTGTTCACCGCAACGCCGGCCAGCGATTTCATCTGCGGCACGCTGCAGCTGGCGGCCGGCATGAACCTGCATGTTTTCACCACCGGGCGCGGCACGCCGTACGGGCTCGCCGCGGTGCCGGTGATCAAGGTCGCGACGCGCAGCGATCTGGCGCGGCGCTGGCACGACCTCATGGATCTCGACGCGGGGCGCATCGCGACCGGACACGCGACGATCGAGGAGGTCGGGTGGGACCTGTTCCGGATGATGCTCGAGGTCGCGAGCGGCAAGAAGACCTGGGCCGAACACTGGCGGCTGGCCAATTCGCTCGCGCTGTTCAATCCGGGGCCCGTGACGTGAGCGCGCCGGCGCGTTCGAAGGCGAGGCTTACCAGCCGTTGATCCGCTCCCATCGCGCCACGACATCGCTGCCGCGCATGGCGTCGAAGGCGCCGTAGCCGGCCGCCGTGATGCAGGCATGATTGGGCAGCACGCGAACGAGGCTGCCGACCGGAAGGCGATTGAACCAGCTCTCGTCATCGACCAGCACCGTGCCGTGCTCCTGATGCACGGTATTGACCGCGAGCTTGCCGAGCCGCTGCATCGAATGCGGATCGCACAGATATCCATAACCGGCGTCAGGCAGCAGCCGGTTGGCGCCGATATCTTTCGAGAGCGCCAGCGCGCCGGCATCGAGAATCAGCGTGCGGGCGTGACGCGTGTGGCCGATGACGGATGAGAGCACCGACACGGCGATATCATCCTCGCTGCAGACCTTGCGCGACAGCTGCGCCAGGTCCCAGACCATATAGATGCCGGCGCGCACTTCGGTGACGCCATCGAGGTGGTCCGCGAACAGCACCGTCGGCGTCGAACCGATACTGACGACCTCGCAGGGCAGGCCCGCCGCGCGGATCCGAGCCGCCGCGCCGACAGCGGCGTCGCGCTCGGCCGCCGCGATCGCC
>JBBWZU010000435.1:0-15470 GCA_039649225.1 Hyphomicrobiales bacterium
AGGGGCGTGCTTGCTGGCCCATGAGCCCTATGCCATAGGACGGCGGCGCCGCACGGGCGCCATTCGAGGACATGCATGCCCGAAGCCGGTCTCATGCGCGGAAAGCGCGGCCTGATCCTGGGAGTCGCGAACACCCGCTCGATCGCCTGGGGCATCGCCAAGGCGGCGCACGCACAGGGCGCCGAGCTCGCCTTCACCTACCAGGGCGATGCGCTCAAGAAGCGCGTCGAGCCGCTGGCCGCGGAAGTCGGCGGGCTCGTCGTTGGGCACTGCGACGTGACCGATCCGGCAACGCTGGACGCGGCTTTTGCAGCGGTGCAGTCGGCCTGGGGCTCGATCGATTTCGTGCTGCATGCGATCGCGTTCTCCGACAAGGATCAGTTGACTGGACGTTACGTCGACACGACCGCGGAGAATTTCGCGACGACGCTGCAAATCAGCTGCTACTCGTTCACGGCCGTGGCGCAGCGCGCCGAGAAACTGATGCCGAACGGCGGTTCGCTGCTGACCCTCACCTACTACGGCGCCGAGAAGTGGATGCCGCACTACAACGTGATGGGCGTCGCCAAGGCTGCGCTGGAAGCCTCCGTGATGTATCTGGCCGCCGACCTCGGCGAGAAGAACATCCGCGTCAACGCGATCTCGGCCGGCCCGATCAAGACGCTGGCCGCAGCCGGCATCGGCGACTTCCGCTATATCCTGAAATGGAACGAATACAACGCGCCGCTGCGGCGCTCGGTGACGATCGAGGAAGTGGGCGACGCCGGCGTTTATCTGCTGTCCGACATGTCGCGCAGCGTCACCGGCGAAGTGCATCACGTCGATGCCGGATATCATATCGTCGGCATGAAGAATCCGGCGGCGCCGGATATCGGGCAGTTGAAGGACTGACGCATCATTCCGGTTTCCGGATGAGATGATGCGAAACCAGGCAATGCCCATCCTCTATTATATCCGCCATGGCGAGACCGACTGGAACGTCGAAGGACGCCTGCAGGGCCAGCACGACCTCCCGATCAATGCCAATGGCCGCGCACAGGCCTACCGCTGCGGCGAGGTCTTGCGCGATCTGTTTGCGCGCGATGCGATCAATCCCGCCAGCCTCGATTTCGTCTCAAGCCCGCTCGGGCGCACGCGCGAAACGATGGAGCGCCTGCGCGCCGCGCTGCAGCTCGATCCGGCCAGTTCCCGCACCGATCCGCGCCTCACCGAAGTCTCGTTCGGCCAATGGGAGGGCTTCACTCTCGCCGAACTCGGCGCGCGGTTTCCCGACGCGATCGCGGCGCGCGAGCGCGACAAGTGGAATTTCACGCCGCCGGACGCCGAGAGTTATGCCGCGATGTCACGGCGCATGCGCGAATGGTACGACACGCTGACCCGCGACACCGTTGCGGTCGCGCATGGCGGCACATTCCGCGGCCTGATCGTGCAGCTCGGCATCGCATCCAAGGAAGAGGCCCCATTCCTCGATGTCAAGCAGGGCGTCGTCTACGTGATCCAGCAGGGAAGCATGGCGCGCTACGCCTGAAGCGCCGCCTTCCTCCGTTTCATCGACACAAACGGGCCCGCAAATGCAGAACGGCCGGACTTTTGGGTCCGGCCGTCCGTGCCGCGCCTTGCGGCGTCACGATAGGATCGAAGATCAGGCTGCGATGCGATAGAGAATGATGGAGGACTTCTTCTCCTCCTTCTTCTCTTCCTTCGGAGCGGCCTTCTTCTTTTTCTTCTTCGCAGCGCTGAGGTCGGTGCTCAGCAGCTCGGTCTTCTTCTCTTCCTTCGGCTCGGCCTTCTTCTTTTTCTTCTTCTTCGCGGCGCTGAGGTCGGTGCTCAGCAGCTCGGTCTTCTTTTCTTCCTTCGGCTCGGCCTTCTTCTTTTTCTTCTTCTTCGCGGCGCTGAGGTCGGTGGTCAGCAGCTCGGTCTTCTTCTCTTCCTTCGGAGCAGCCTTCTTCTTTTTCTTCTTGGCGGCCGAAAGGTCACTCGGGGCCGCGCCATTGGCGGAGGCGGCGAGAACCGGCGTCAGACTCGTGGTGCCGAGAAAGCCCAGCGCCGCGATAGTGGCGATAATCTTACGCATGTTTGATGTCCCTCAGAGTTGTTCAGTTCGAGGCGAGTTGATTGTCTAATTCCGGCTGATCGGCTGAAGCGGTTGGCTTCTCCACCTACGCCCCCCTGGCCGACAAATTTCATACTGCCTGAAGGATTGTGGTTCAAATCATTTCGGAGGAAAAACAGTAGAACTATCCGTAGCTTAACGACCGTTCAGCTTCTCATTAATTTGCGTTCAGTGAGGTGAATGGACCTTCAGGTCGCTGTCTGAATATTCGGCGAAATATGGCCGGCGCTCCGCCGTTTCCTTGCGGCAAGCAAGCCATCACAATACCCATCCGCGTCGAAACGAAGTGTCCGGATTCCTGCAAGCTCGCAAAGACCGTGCGGCACACGCTGATGCGAACTTCGGGGCACCGATTTGACCCCCATCGTGGTGCGGGCTACCAAACCGCACGTTAGGGTTTTTCATGTCCCACAACACGTTCGGCCATCTTTTCCGCGTCACGACCTTCGGCGAGAGCCACGGGGTCGCGCTCGGCTGCGTGGTGGATGGCTGTCCGCCGGGCATTCCGCTCGCCCTCGCCGACATCCAGCCTTTTCTCGACCAGCGCCGTCCCGGCCAGTCGCGCTTCACCACGCAGCGGCGCGAGCCGGACGAGGTGAAGATTCTTTCCGGCGTTTTCCGCGACGAGGCGAGCGGCCAGGACGTGACCACCGGCACGCCGATCGCGCTGATGATCGAGAACACCGACCAGCGCTCGAAGGATTATTCCGAGATCAAGGATACGTATCGGCCAGGTCACGCCGACTACACCTACGACGTCAAATACGGCCTGCGCGATTATCGCGGCGGCGGACGCCAATCCGCGCGCGAGACCGCGGCGCGTGTTGCGGCCGGCGCGATCGCGCGCAAGATCGTGCCCGGCATGGTTGTGCGCGGCGCACTGGTGCAGATGGGTCCGCACCGAATCGACCGCGCGCGCTGGGACTGGACGCAGACGCAAGAAAACCCGTTCTTCTGCCCCGACGCCGGCAGCGTTGATCTGTTCACCCAATTCCTCGACGGCGTGCGCAAGGCCGGCTCCTCGGTCGGTGCCGTAATCGAGGTCGTGGCCGAGAACGTCCCGCCCGGCCTGGGCGCGCCGGTCTACAGCAAGCTCGATGCGGATCTCGCGGGTGGGCTGATGAGCATCAACGCCGTCAAGGGCGTCGAGATCGGCGACGGCTTTGCCACCGCGACGATGAGCGGCGAGGAGAACGCCGACGAGATGCGCATGGGTAACGACGGCCGCCCGCGGTTTCTCGCCAACCATGCCGGCGGCATTCTCGGCGGCATCTCGACCGGTCAGGCGATCGTCGCGCGCTTCGCCGTCAAGCCGACCTCCTCGATCCTCTCGCCGCGCCTCACTGTCGACCGCTACGGCAACGAAACCGAGGTGGTCACCAAAGGCCGCCATGATCCTTGCGTCGGCATCCGGGCGGTGCCGATCGGCGAAGCCATGATGGCCTGCGTGATCGCGGACCACTACCTGCGCCATCGCGGCCAGGTTGGGACAAGCGTTGCCTGGCCATTTGCCAAACCATAGTCTTATTTAATTCTTTAAATTCGTCAGTGGCTTGCGCCGGCGTTTTAGCCACGCTAAATGTCCGGGATGGACCTGTCCGGCTGGCTTGAGCGTAACAAAACCGCGCGGAGCGCTTTCGCGCGCGCGGTCGGCGTCTCGCCCGGCCGCATCACCCAGATCTGCGAGGGCGAGTTGCCCTCGCTCGAGCTTGCCGAACGCATCGCCAAGGAAACGGCCGGCGCCGTGACGCCCAATGACTTTCTCGGGCTCGTGCCGTCGCAACAATGGATCAACAACCTCATGTCCGACACCCAGCAGCGCATCGCGACCGCGGTTGAAGCCTTCGGCCGCGGCGAGATCGTCGTCGTGACCGATGACGACGATCGCGAGAACGAGGGCGACCTGGTGATGGCGGCCGTGCACGCGACGCCCGAGAAGATGGCATTCATCATCCGCAACACCTGCGGCATCGTGTGCACGCCGATCCCGGCCGATACCGCGCATCGCCTGCGTCTTGCACCGATGGTCGCCGATAACGATGCGCCGCACGGAACGGCTTTCACCGTCACGGTCGACTACAAGCACGGCACCACCACCGGCATCTCGGCCGAGGACCGCACCGCGACGGTGCGCGGGCTTGCCAACAACAATGCGGGAGCGTCCGACTTCGCGCGCCCCGGACATATTTTCCCGCTGATCGCCAAGGAGGGCGGCGTGCTGATGCGCTCGGGCCATACCGAGGCCGCGGTCGACCTCTGCCGTCTTGCCAACCTCGAGCCGGTCGGCGTGATCTGCGAGCTCGTCAACGACGACGGCACCGTGATGCGCGGCCCGCAGATCAAGGTGTTTGCCGAAAAGCACGGACTGCAGCACATCTCGGTCGCCGAATTGATCGCTTACCGCCAGGCGCGCGAAAAGCTGATCGAGCGTGTCGGCGAGTTCACGGTTGAAACCTCCATCGGCACGCTCAAGGGCTATGCCTATGTGACGCCGTTCGACAAAGTGCCGCATATGGCGCTGGTGCACGGCCGCGTCGGCGACGGCGCCGCCATGCCGACACGGCTGCATCGCGCCAATATCATCACCGATGTGTTCGGCGGCGCCAAAAGCGTGAACGCCGTGCTGGCGCGCTTCCGGCAGATCGGCCGCGGCGTCATCGTGGTGCTGCGCGACGGCACCGCCGGCGTGCCGATCCAGGCGCTGCCGCAGGACGGCGAGAGCGAGGCCGAGGCCGCGCGCACGCGCCAGTGGCGCGAGGTCGGCTTAGGCGCGCAGATCCTGAAGGATCTCGGCGTGCGCTCGATCCGGCTGCTGTCCTCCAGCCAGCACACTTACGTGGGGCTCGGCGGGTTCGGCATCGAGATCACGGCGACAGAGGGGCTGGAGGGGTAGACCGCCCCGTCGATCTATTGCTCCTGCTCCGCCGGCCGGATTCGCCGCAGGACTTTTCCGCGCACCTCCGGATCGCTCTCCGCCATCGTCAAAATTTCCGAATATTCCTGCACCGAAAGGCCGTTGTCGGTGACGGCTTTCTTGAGCGCCGTGTCCGCCTCGCCGGCGATACGCTCCTTGTCCGACGGTGGCGCCATTTCCAATCTTTGCTGATAGGTCTCCTTGAGGCTGGCAATCTGTTGCATCGCGGCGACCGCCGCATCGAGCTTCTGATCCGGAATATCACGCGGTTGCGCCGAAGTGTCCGGGGTCGGAGCCTGAGATTGAGCTTGCGCGCCGATTGCCGGAATAACGAAGACACATGCTGCGGCGAGCGCCGCGGCTGCAAGAGGACGCATCAATCGTTGCATCGATCGGTCCATATCTATTGCTTTCACTGGCTGGTTGATCCCGCCCGCCCGGATAGATGAAAAGCGTCCTGGGACGGCGTTCCGGGCCAAACAATTCCCTCGCGTCGCGTTCCTGGCCGATATTGGGATGCAGCCATGTGCAGGTGCATGGCGGTATCTCGATGCGAGGCCCATGGATTGTTCGCCTCGCTATCTCCGCCGGATCAAAGCGCGCTCTCCTTGAATGACGCCTCGAGCATCGAGCGAGCGCTGGGGTTGCGTCGCATCTGCCGCACATTATTCGCGTCAATTCGGTTTGACGTCATGATGCGGCCTCCCATCTGACGGGGGCGGGATGACCGAGGAACGCGTTGACCACCGATAGGTGGGAGGCCCCGCGACGCGCGCCGGCACAAGGCCGGTCACGCAATTTGAAAAAAACAGATATGGAGCGCGCGATGAGACTGACCTCAACTCAGGTGGAACGAACGCTGAGTCAATTCGAAGCCCAGCCGATTCCGGACAATGATCCGGTGATTGCGCGGCTCAGCGGCCTGTTCGGCGACCACACGTTCTTCCTTGACGACAATGGACTGAACGTCCTCGAGCCCGCCGATCGCACCGAACCGGGCGTGCAGGCGTGCGAGGTCGTCAACCTCGCCAACTGGACCGACGCGAATCTGACGAGCCTCGCGCCGCATGCGCCGGAACCGACCGGCGCCGTCGTCGTCCTGGAGGCCAAGCACTGATCGCAGGCCGAGGGTTCGCGGCGGCGTGATGGCGCGGCGGGCAGCGCCGGCGCGTGCCATCGCGCGTCGGCGCTGCCGCGATCGGCTTGGGCGAGATCCTGAAGGATCTCGGCGTGCACTGGAGTCGTCTGCTGTCCTCCAGCCAGCATACTGATGTGGACGATGTTGGCCTCGGCGGGTTTGGTGTCGAGATCACGGCGACGGAGCGGCTGGGGGGTAGGCGCGCAACGCCGGATAGTTGCGCGCCGCGAGCAGACCGACCTTCAAATTGAATTTGCGCGTATGTGGAATGGCATTGCCGCAACGGCGTGCCGCTCAAATTGTCACATGCGACAAACCCCGGATGCCTTGCACCCCACTAATAAAGGGCGATTGGTGTTTCCGCGTGGCCGTATCGACGGCGCGGAGCACTGCAAGTCGGAAGGATCGAAAGGCGGCAATGGCAAAAGAGATCATTCCCTGGGTTGATGAGGTCAAGAAGACCAGGAAACTGACGATCGCTCTCGATGAGTCGATTGGCAAGCTGAGCTGGGCCAAGGCATTCAAGAACGGCATCGACAGATTCAACGAGTTTTCAACCCAGACCTGGAAGCTCGGCGTCACCTATGAGGAGACTGCCAACGCCACTACGGCGAATGTCGTGGCGCAGGCCAAGGTCGGTGGTTTCCGCTTCGGCTGGAGCAACGACAAGCACAAGCTGGACGAAAAAGACATGAAGTTCGACGGCGAGTCGGTCCATGGTCTGTGCTCGATGCTTTACGGGAATGTCGAAAATCCAGCCACGAAGGCCATCGAAACCCGGCTCGTGAAGGCGTTCATCTTCGTTCCGGGGAAGCCGCTCACCAGCGGAAAGGGTTCCAGGCTCATCGGAGAGCCGGTGCGACTGGTCATCGCCGTGCATGAGATGATCCACGCCTGCGGCCTTGGCGACGAGCACCACACCACCGACGATGTTTTCTCCTGGCCGAGGTCGAGGTTCGAGAACGAGGACCCGAACGACGATCGCGTGGAGGTCTACACGGGTCAGCGCAAAGAGGTGATCATCGCCGGCCAGAAGCGTAGCGCACCAGTTATGGCCTCGATGCCGCCGATCTTCCTGAACAAGCCGACGCAGGACAAGATCAGGGCGCTTTGGGTCTTGTGAATGGGGCCGCCGTTAATTTCGCCGGATGTCGCCAAGTCCGGCCTGATCGGCCAAGTCTCCGCCGGCCGCGCTATCGCTCGCGGCGTCCTCGCTCTGGTCCGGCTCCCGCAGCGTGCCGTCCGGGCTCATCTGGTCGACCGTCTGCGGCAGGTGCTGCGACAGCATCGCAAGCAGCTTGTCGATCGGAAGGCCCGCAGACTGTGCCATCTGCTGGAGCTGTTCGTTGCCGAGCGCCGCGCGCAACTGGTCGGGCGAGATCGCATGGTTGGCGCCATTGCCGAGCCAGGAGGCCACCTGGCCGCCAAGGCCGCCCTGCTGCAGCTGCTGCAACAATCCTCCGACGCTTCCAAGATTCGTGTTGGCGAGAAGCTGCGACAGCAGTCCCGGCAGCACCGACTGCTCCGCCTGGCCGAAGGCGCCTTTCAGCGCGCCGGAAACGATTTCATCGAACAGGCCCATGAGTGCCTCCCTGAGTGGAATGCCATCGCCGCAACATTTCTAGCATGCCGTGACTACAGCCGCTTGAACGAATTGTAGACATTGCGGGTATGGGCGGCGGCAAGCTGCGGGTTGTTCGACGCCCATTTGGCGTCGAGATCGGCGAGCGGCTTTGCGTCGAGCACCTCCTGCTCGGTCTTGCCGGCGTCGAACAGCTTCTTGATGCGTTCGGCCGATGTCACCAGCATGTCATGAAACTCTTGGACGTCGGCCTTGGCGGCGAGCGGACCGTGACCGACCACGACCTTGGTGGTGTCGTTGGCGGCCTTCAGATAGGCCTCGGTTGCACGGATCATGCCGCGCACGTCGCCGCCATTGGCGTAGTCGATATTCTGGTAGCGCTTGAGATTGTTCATCGTGTCGCCGGTGCACAGCACATTCGCGTCGGCGAAATACACCCAGGTATCGCCGTCGGTGTGGGCGTTCGCCACATAGGTCAGTTGCGCCTTGCGCCCGCCGGCCTCCAGGGTCAATGAGCCGCCCGTATAGGTCTGCTTCGGCAGCGCCTCCGGCGCACGCGGCGCCGCGACGACGCCGGTGAGGCCCGCCTTGGTGCCGGCCGCGAGGCGCACGCGGATGTTGTCATGCGCCACCACGATCGCGCCGTCCTTGGCGAAATTATCGTTGCCGCCGGTGTGATCGCCGTGGAAATGCGTGTTCACGAGATATTTCACCGGCAGCGGCGAGATCGCCTTGATGGCGGCCTTGATCTTGTCGGAGAGCGGCGCGAACTGGCTGTCGATCATGATGATGCCGTCGGCGCCGACCGCAATCGTGATGTTTCCGCCCTGCCCCTCGAGCATGTAGGTGTCGTTGCCGAGGCTCGTCGGCTTGATCTGGACCTTGTCCCAGTCGACGAAGGGCGGAGGCGGCGGCTGAAGCGGCGGCGTGCCGGGCTGCTGCTGCTGCGCGGCGGCGGCAGTCGCGAGCATCACGCTGATTACGAGGGCCAGTGCTGTCCTCATCGGTCATCTCCGGTTGCTTGGGTTCCGCGTCAGCTTAGCGAAGGCTGGACCCGATTGGGGCGACACGGGAGGCTGAACACGCAACTTTGATTCAGATAAGCGACCGATCGCGGTTCGATTGTTGCGGCAGTCCGGCCTCTGTCCGGGCTCATTAAGAAAACCCCGCGAAAACGAGCCTTCGCGCTCGCTTTTTTGCACTGCACAATATAAATACCGCGCTTCATCATTCCCCCACAGGCGCGGCCGCAACATCATGCTCCAGATCGACAATCTCGTGTTCAACGGCTGGGGCCGGAGGTTCTTCGATCAGGCGTCCGTGTCGCTGCCGGTCGGTGCCAAAGTCGGTCTCGTCGGGCGCAACGGTGTCGGCAAGTCGACCCTGTTCCGGCTGATCCTGGGTGAACTGCATCCCGACGGCGGCGAGATCAGCCTGCCGAAGCTCGCGCGCATCGCCTCGGTCGACCAGGAGCATCCGGCAACGCCGGTCAGCCTGATCGACACCATTTTGGCCGCCGACACCGAGCGCGAGGCGCTCAACGCCGCGCTGGAAACCGCCGAGCCGGAAGAGATGGGCGAGATCTATGCGCGGCTGATCGAGATCGACGCCGACAGCGCGCCCTCGCGCGCGGCCGAGATTCTCTCCGGCCTCGGCTTCTCGACAGAGGACCTTGCTCGCCCGATGTCGGAGTTTTCCGGCGGCTGGCGCATGCGCGTCGCGCTCGCCGCAGCCTTGTTCGCGGCGCCCGAAATGCTGCTGCTCGACGAGCCAACCAACTATCTGGATCTGGAAGGCGCGCTCTGGCTGGAAGCGCGCTTAAAGAAATATCCGCACACGGCATTGATCATCAGCCATGACCGCGAGCTGTTGAACAATTCCGTCAACGCGATCCTGCATATCCGCGAAGGAAAGCTCGACCTCTACACCGGTGGCTATGACGATTTCGAGCGACTGCGCGCCGAGAAGGCCCGGCTGCAGACCGCCACCCGCAACAAGCAGGAGGCCGAGCGCGCGCACCTGCAAAAATTCGTCGACCGCTTCAAGGCCAAAGCATCGAAGGCCGCGCAGGCGCAGTCGCGCATGAAGCGCCTCGCCAAGATGGCGCCGATCTCGGCCGTGGTGGAAGAGCGTGTCGCGCCGTTTACCCTGCCCTCGCCGGCGCGTCAGCTTGCGCCGCCCCTGATGCAGCTCGATGCCGCGACCGTCGGCTATGACGGCCGCGCGATCCTGCGCGACTTGAACCTGCGGCTCGATGTCGATGATCGCATTGGGCTTCTGGGGGTCAACGGCGCGGGAAAATCGACCTTTGCCAAGACCGTGGCCGGCGCGCTCGCGCTGCAATCGGGCGAGATCCACAAGGACAGCCGCATCAAGGTCGGCTGGTTTCACCAGCATCAGATCGAGGCGCTCGACCCGAACGATACCCCACTCGATATCATCCGGCGCGAACGCCCGGACGATTCGGAGTCCTCACGCCGGTCGCGGCTGGCACAGTTCGGGCTGAACTTCGACAAGCAGGAGACCAAGGTCGAGAGCCTGTCGGGCGGCGAGCGCGCACGGCTGCTGCTCAATCTCGTCGCCATGACGGCGCCACATCTCCTGATCCTCGACGAGCCGACCAACCATCTCGACATCGACAGCCGCCGAGCCCTGCTCGATGCGCTCAACGACTACGAAGGCGCGGTCATCCTGATCACGCATGACCGCTCGCTGATCGAACTGGTGGCGGACCGGCTCTGGCTCGCGGCCGACGGGCACGTCAAACCGTTCACCGGCGACATGGACGACTACGCCCGCTTCGTGCTCGACCGCGCCCGCAATGGCGCGCGCGCGCCGGGACAGGTGATCGAGCCTGCCCCGACGCGGTCGTCCAAGAAGAAGCTGAAGGCGATGGCCTAACATTCTCCCGCTCACCCCCGCGAAAGCGGGGGTCCAGAGCCAAAGACTGGATGCCCGCCTTCGCGGGCATGAGCGGAGATTGGATTAAAGGCTCAGGTCCCGGTCGCGTCGGTGACGCATTTCTTGGTGAAGCTGGTCTTGGCGGCGCCGGCAAGCTTCTTCTCGGCGGCCTGCGTGTCGCAGGCGGTCTTGGCGTCCTTCTCGCATTTGGTCAGAAAGCTCTTCTGGGCGGCGCCCGCGAGCTTCTTCTCGGCAGACTGCGCCTTGCAGGAATCGGCCTGCGCATAGCCGCTGGCGAACACGCTCACCGCGATGGCGGCCGCAAGGGTCGTGATCCGTTTCATGATGCTTCCTCTCCAACCAGTTTGGCGTACGCACGCTGGCGGTACGCGGACGTTGGAAGATTAGCATGAACGGAGCCGACTGAATTGCGGCAGGCGCAGGCGTTCATCGGGAGTTCACCAAGCCGGCGCAATCGCAGTATGACGGGAGCCGAAACGGGGGCTTCGATGAGCTTGCTTGCCGCGCAGACCAACCATTTGCGGGTCCGTAACGGACCCGCGCACAGCCGTGTCACCTATGCGGAGCTGTTCTTCGACCTGGTCTTCGTCTTCGCCATCACCCAGCTCTCGCATGGCCTGCTCGAACGCCTCACCCCGCTCGGGGCCGTGCAGACCGCAACCTTGATGTTCGCCGTCTGGTGGGCCTGGATCGACACCGCCTGGATGACCAACTGGCTCGATCCGGAGCGCGCCCCGGTGCGGATGCTCCTGTTCGCGCTGATGCTGGTCGGGCTGATCATATCGGCCTCGATCCCGGGCGCCTTTGGCGAGCGCGCGCTTGCCTTCGCGATCGCCTATGCGGGGTTCGAGATCACGCCCAAGTTCTTCATGCTGTGGGCGCTCAAGCGGCACGATGCCGGCAATTACCGCAACTTCGTGCGCATCACGGTCTGGCGGGCGGCGGGCGCAGCCTGCTGGCTGGCCGGCGGTTTCGTGTCGCCCGAGGCGCGGCTCGCCGTGTGGGCGCTGGCGCTCGCGATCGACACGACCGCGCCGCTCGTCGGCTTCTGGGTGCCGGGAGTCGGGCGCTCGTCCACGGCCGATTGGGACGTGGAAGGCGGGCATCTCGCCGAACGCTGCGCGCTGTTCATCATCATCGCGCTCGGCGAATCGGTCCTGATCACCGGCACGACCTCGGCGGGCCTCCCGGCGACCCTGATCAACAATGCGGCCTTCGCCAACGCGTTCATCGGCAGCGTCGCGATGTGGGCCGTCTATTTCAACATCGGGGCCGAACGCGGCAGCCAGCTGATCGCCCGTTCGGACGATCCGGGCCGCCTGGCCCGCTCCGGCTACACCTATCTGCACGTTCTGATGGTCGCCGGCATTATCGTGGCGGCGGTCGGAGACGAATTGGTGCTGCACCACCCGGGCGGCCATGCGGATGCCAAGACCGCCGCCGTCATCCTCGGCGGACCGGCGCTCTTTGTCCTTGGCAACTCGCTGTTCAAATGGCTGTCCGCGCCCTATGCGCCGCTGTCGCACACGGTCGGCCTGGTGCTGCTCGCCCTGTTGGCGCCGGCCTCGCCGGCGCTCACACCGCTCGCGCTCTCGGCCGCCGCGAACGCCGTGCTGATCGCCGTGGCGCTCTGGGAATGGATCTCGATCGGCCGGAAGGCACAAGCCCTGCGATCCGAATAGGCCTTGTCCTGCTGGCTGTGACGGCTATCTACGGCGCATGCCCGACCTCGTGAAAACCGCACCCGCGGCGATCCCCCTCGACAGCCGCGCCGGCTGGCCCGCGGATCTGCGCCTGCTGATCGAGCGCTATCCGCGCGAGGTCTGGAGCGGTCACGCCAATCTCGGCGCCATGGCGCAGTTCTGGCTGCAGCGCCACGCCATGTTTCGCGAGATCGGTGCCTCGCTCGACGCGGCGACGGCCGCATTTCGGGACCGGACGGCGACTGCGGCGGATTTTCGCGCCTTCTTTCCGCCCCGGCTGCAGTTCTTCCTGCAGCAGCTCAACGCGCATCACCAGATCGAGGACCTGCATTACTTCCCGGTGTTTCAGGCCGCCGAGGCGCGTCTTGCGCATGGCTTCGATGTGCTGGAAGCGGATCACCATCTCATCCACAGCCAGATCGACGCGACCGTGGACGCCGCCAACACCTTGCTGCGGACACCGGCCAACGACGCTGCCGCCGAGGGCGCCGGCGAACGTTATGCGCAGGCAAATGGCCGTCTTCTGCGCCTGCTCACCCAACACCTTAACGACGAGGAGGACCTGATCATCCCGCTCATCCTCGATCGCGGCGAAGGCCCCCTCGGCGTGGGTTAGATCCCGCCCCCTTGTTACACACTACACAACATTTTTGTGCCCTGGCTCATTCGGCAGTTGCGAATCGCCACGAGCCCCCTAACGTCACAAAGCCCCCGGCCGACCGATCGAGGGAACGACGAGACCGGGAGGGTCCGGGTTGGGTCGGCTGTGACGATGCAGGGCGAGCGGACGCGTGCTGAACCCGAACTGCACGAACATTAGCCTTCGAGACCTGTCAGCATTCGTTCATGATGAATACGGTCAAGTGAGTCGCTCTCGTAGAATCTAAGCTGCGTTGTGCCTGCTTGTTGCGTCGCGCCGCGTTCCGCTTGGCGTGAAGTTTCACCTTCCCAACTCACAGCGAAAGATGGACTCGACACTCTGGAGTCAGACCCCGCTGGTCTCACGGCCCAGCCGCTTTGACGAAGGCGCTTTTGCCGCAGAAGGCCTGGACCACGGCACGATCGTTGTCCCCAAATGGCATGAATCCTTTTACGAGGGCATGGAAGGCTGGGTACGGCTGGACCGGCGGCAGGTGCGGCAATTGCCGCGCGACGCCAAGAAGCTGTTCCTGCGCTATGGCCTCGATCAGGATTTCGACCAGATCATCGGCCCGGTGGACATCCGTTATGTGACCACCCCCGACAACTTTATCAATCACTCGTGCGACCCGAACCTCCGCTACGATGTGGCGGGCAATGTCGTGGCCGCGCGAGATATCGCCAAGGGCGAGGAAGTCTTCATCGACTACGGCTGCTTCATCGTGAACTTCGACGAGCCGTTCAACTGCTCCTGCGGATCGCACAACTGCCGCGGCCGCATCCGCCGTCAGGACTGGAAAAAGCTCGCCATCACCTACGGCATGAACATGCCACGCTTCCTGCACAGTCGTATCGCGCGCACGTTGAACGATGATCGAGAAGATCGCCGGTATCGCCGAAATCGGGCGGCAAGCCTCGTCGGGGAACATAAGCCCTCGGCGGCTTGAGCTTTATCTGAAGCTGGAGCGTTGCGTACCCGGCGGCCTGACGCTGCTGCGCAACGACGCCGGCTATTTCGTGCTGTGCCGTATGGGCCGCGGCTATGCGGGCAATGCCGCGACGGTGGTTGAGCATTTCTTCGTCTATCGCGACGGCGGCGGCGATACCGCGGCCTTTGAGCCGGCGGAGGCGGTTGCCGATATCATGGCCGAGATCACGGCCAGCCACGACAATGTCTGGCTCTCGTTCGACAATCTGGCGCCGAATGCCCACGCCCTCGACACCGCGGACCTCGCCTACAATCTGCTGCCTATCGCCGGCTCGAGCTACGAGGCCTACATCAAGGGCCTTGGCAGCGACCGGCGCCGCGCGCTCGACAAGGCCTTGCGCCAGACCGAGCAGGCGGATGAGGAGATCATCCAGGACCGCGCGGCGATCCACGACTGCGTCTCGACCCTGGTCGCCGCGCATACCCGCAGCCGCTACGGCGCGGACTCGCTGCTCGAACAAGAGGCAACCCGTGCGGAGGTCTTCGCCGCCATCGATGTCTTCCCGACCGAGATGCGGCTGACCCGCGATGGCGAACGCTATGCCTTCCTGTTATCCACCGAGATCGACGGCTCGCTCTACGTCCCCCTTGTCGGGGGCACCGATCCGTTCATGATCAAGCGCGCCTACCATTCGCTGATCCAGTCGGCCTTCGCGCAAGGTGGGCGCATCCGCGAGGTCGACGCCGCGTCGGACTACCCGTTTCTCAAGCGCCAGATGGGGTTTGCGCCCCAGAGCTTCCACGCCGTGCTGCAAGGGGATCCAGAGTGGAGACACTACGTCATGTGATGGCGCGTGCGGAGGCCATGGGCATGCCCGACCCCCTTCCGCCGCCAGCCCGCGCGCCGTCTTCGGCCGGCGCACCGGCGCCGCGCGCCCAGGCACCGGCCGGCGCCGCGGCGCCCGCGCGCCCCCCCATCCCCACCATCGCGGCGGCGCTCATGACCCGCGCCGACGACAACAGGCTGTTCGAGGTGCGGTCGATCGTGAGCGGCCAGGCCCTGTTTGCCTGCCGGGCAATCGCGTCCGGAACGCGGCTGTTCGGCGAGGACGACTGGGCCGACGAGACCGAGAAACGCAGCTTCGCCACGCTGACGGCGGCACAATTGAAAGATCTCGCTCCCGCCATGCGCGCGCCCTTCCTGCGCTTTGCCTACAATGTCACGCCGGAGCAGATCCGCGGCACCTTCCGCCCCGAAGGGGTGCGCCACCCGGTCAACTTCCTCAATCACTCATGCGAGCCGAACGCCGGCTATGACGGCGCCGACCAGATCGTCGCGCTGCGGCGCATCTCGGCCGGCGAGGAAATCCGTATGGATTACGGCACCTACAGCTTCTCCTTCGACCACGACTTCACCTGCACCTGCGGGGCCTGGGCCTGCCGCAAGAAGGTGACGGGCAATGACTGGCCTGAACTCGTGCGGTCGGGCCTGCGGTTACCGGGTTTCATGCGCGCGCTCGCCGACAAGGCG